>NZ_JBFUMO010000488.1:0-4439 GCF_054049355.1 Roseateles sp. P5_E11
GATCATGGCCGGCACGTTGGCCGTCGCCGGTTCGATCGCGAGGGCGAGCGAGAAGCCCAACGCCAGGACCAGGGTCAGGGCCATAAAGGCGGATTTCATGGCTTTTCCTTTGGATGAGGGCCCTGCAGGGGGCAGGCGGGATGGACGCCACCCGCCGGCGGGCCGGCGGGCCGGCGAGCGCGTCGCACAAAAGAATCGACTGGGCAGGACGAGGCCTGCCTCCCGCGCCGTCAGATCTCGGCGGTCCAGGCGTCGGCCTGRCTCTGCTTGAGCATGTCCTCGACGAACTGCGGGCAGACGTTGCGGAACTTGCCCGTGTCCGCAGGGACGATCTCGATCATTCGGGCGATCATTTCCGCGGGGTCGAGACGACCCTGCGGCGTCCCCAGCAGGCTGTCGAACGTCGCCTGCATCGCGGCGCGCTTCGTGAAGTTGACGTCGTCATCCAGCCAGCGGAACGGCGAGTCAGCCATCGTCTCGTTGTAGCCGGTCAGGTAGGCACCGGGGTTGATGGTCTGGACCTTGATGCCGAACGGCGCAAGCTCCTGGTGCATCGCCTCCGCGACGCCCTCCAGCGCGTGCTTGGTCGAGGTGTACACCGCATAGCCCGGCGGTGTGAACAGCCCGCCCATGGACGACGTGAACACGATCTTGGCCTTCTTCTTCTTCGCGATCCAGTTCCTGATGAAGCCCTGCGTGAGGGCCAGCGGTGCGAACACATTCACCTCGAAGTTCTTGCGCACCAGATCGATGGGGATCTCGGACACCGGCCCGCACTCGCCCATGCCGGCGTTGTTGAACAGGATGTCGATGTCCAATTTCTGCGCATGCGACACGTCGTAGTGGTCGAGCAGGTCTAGTCGCTCCACGCGCAGGTTCGCCTTGAGACCGAGCTCGTCGACCTTGCGGCGCAGCTGCGCGACCTGGGAGGCGATCTGGCAGGTGGCGATGACCTGGTGGCCCAGTCGGGCCAGGCCGATGGCGGTGCCCTCGCCAAAGCCGGAGCCGGCGCCAGTGATCAGAATGGTCTTGGACATTGCAGTACCTTCAGTGGAAGAAATTGGCCGCGAGGCCGGTTGAGAGCGCACGGCGCGATGCCGCGCAGGCGATTCAGTCCGCGAACGCCGCGGCGCCAGCAGAGGCGATCTCGAAGTCCTGATCGACGCTCCCTCCGGAGACACCGATGGAGCCAGCCATCGCGCCGTCGTTGGTGCGCAGCGGAATGCCGCCGGCAAAAGGCGCCAGGCCGTCATTGCTGATCTCCAGCGCATGCGCGGCCGCCCCGGGCTTGCAGTACTCCCAGACCATTTCGCTGTTGCACTCGAAGAGCGCGGCCGTACGCGCCTTGCGCATGGCGAGGTCGACCGATCCCAGCACGGCGCCATCCATGCGGATGAAGGCCTTAAGGTGGCTGGCTGCGTCGACGACGGCAACGTTGACGCGCAAGCCGAGCTCTTCTGCACGCCTGACCGCCGCATTGACGACGGTCTGTGCCCTGTATGTGGTGTTCATTCGAATTGCTCCTGGGTGTGGGCCGCCGTCCAGGGACGGGACCGTTGCAGAGGTGGTCGCCGATGCGAACCATGGCCATAGCCTAGGCATCGGGCACCCGGAGACGGTGCGACTAAAGATTGACGCGAACCCTGCCAGACGACGGACGCCTGCATCGCCGATGCGGCGTTGCGCGGTCAGCTGGAACCGAGCCACGCGCATGGGCCCGGCCGCGCCGATTGAGGCTGGCAGCAGGCCAGGTCGGCGGCCGCAGCGCACCAGCGCGGCACGCCACGCAGCGCTGTGTCCCAAGTGTGCAAGCCCCCGCGCGATGCAGGCGCGACGCGCGAGCGATGCCGGAAGACACGCATCATCCCGATGCGCGAGCGACCGTCTTGAACGGCCCGACGTGGCCGCGGCCGCTGGGCTGTCCTGAAGGGGCGTGGCCTACGCCCGCAGGCGTTGGCCCCCCTGCCCTCCCAACTCAGAACAGGTGCCGAACCCCGAACGACAGGATGCTCGGATCCTGGCCGAGACCACTCGCGGCGAAGGTCGCCGTCGCAGCGGACAGGCCGAGGTTGGATCGCTCGTTGTTGTCCACGCGCGCGTAGGAGCTGTACAGGAATGTTCGCTTCGACAGCGAGTACTCGTAGGCCAGCGAGATCGTCGTGRCACGCCCGTCGACAGTCCCCGCCACGTGGTCGAAGCGCGTCGAGAACACCTGGGCGATCAAGCGGCTCCTCGGCAAAGGCAGAACCRCACCCACGTTGAAGTTCGTCTGCTTCAGATTGGTCGCTGGCGTGACGGTGATGTTGGTCTCGGACGGGTCGTAGGCGAAGTAGCCGACCACGAGCTTTGCCGGGCCGAAGTCGTACTGCGCGCCAGCCGAGATCCCGCGCTGYCAGGCGGGAGCTGCATTGGCGGGGATGTCCCTGATGCTCTGCTTGGCGCGGTAGTAGCTGGCAGTCACCCCGAAGGCACCGCTGGTCCAGGTGAAACCGGGATTGATCATGCGTCCCCCGCCGTTGGGGCTCTCGTCCCCAGCGGCGACCATCAGCCGCCCCGTGAACCCGTTGGCATGGAAGGTACCGAGCAGCGAATTGTTGACACGCGTCACCGCGCCCTGGATGCCATCTCCTACACCCGAGTTCGTGACGAGGTTGATGCCGGTCAGGTTGGAGCCGCCCCAGTACGCTTGCCCGGAAGCGTCCGAGTACACGAGGCTCTGCCACAGCGGCGGGTACTGGCGGCCGGCACTGACCGTCCACTCCTTCGTACCGAGGTCCACCCAGATCTGCCGGCCCCATGCCAGGCCGCCTTGCTGCAGCGCACCGGTGTCGGCGCCCATGCCCATTTCCATCTGGAAGCTGGCGGACAAGCCGCCGCCGAGGTCCTCGTTGCCGCGAAAGCCGAGCCGGCTGCCATTGCCGACGCCCGAGTCCATGACCTTGCGGTTCACGCCCGATCCCGCGTGCTGGAAGCCCACGCTGAGATCCAGCACGCCGTAGATGGTCACGCTGCTTTGAGCCTGCGCGGCAAGCACGGGAAAGCACAGTGCCAGGGAAGAAAACAGTCTTTTCTTGAACATGGATGTCTCCGTTGGAATAGGAATGAAACCAAGCCAGCGCGTCATGGCGCAATCAATCGAAAGAAGGTTGTCCCCGCAAACAACCTGGGACAGACAGCCGGACAGATGCGGTCAGCAGCGCCTTGCGCGACGCGTGCGACAGTCATCGACACTCAGAGGACCCGACGGATCTCGCGGGCCGAGATGCGCGCCACACGGTGTTGCCGTGGCCGTGGCCGCATCTGGATGCACTGCTTCGCCGCCCGGCGCCCGCCGGCCAGTGCACAGGCCGGCGGGGCACCACGCCTCTCTGCGGCCAGCGCCTGTCGCTGGCCCTGGGAAACGGCCCTTCAGGCCGTCGGCCCGGCAAGGCGCCGGGCTCCACCGAACTCAGAGTTTGATGATCACGGACTTCTGCTGCATGTAGTGCGTGAGCGACTCCATGCCCTGCTCACGCCCATAGCCACTCATCTTGTAGCCACCGGACGGGGTCTGCACGAACCCACCCGCGTATTCGTTCACCACGATGCGGCCAGCCTGCATCCTGGCTGCCACGCGATGCACGCGGCCGATGTCCCGGCTCCAGATGCCCGCGGCCAGGCCGAAGTCAGAATCGTTCGCGAGGCGAATCGCATCCGCCTCGTCCTTGAACGGGATCACGCAAAGCACCGGACCGAAGATCTCTTCGCGCACCAGCCGCGAAGCGTTGCTTGCGCCGACAAAGATCGTCGGCTCGATGAACCAGCCACGCTTGAGCCGCTCGTCCTGCGGCAACCTGCCGCCAACCACGGCGCGCAGGCCTTCCTCCCGTGCGATGTCGAAGTAGCTGAGCACCTTGTCGTACTGCAGCCGCGTCGTGATCGGGCCCGCTCCAGCGTCGTGCTCCGGGCCGACCTTGACCTGCCTGACGGCCGCCACCACCTGTTCGACGAACCGGTCATGGATCGACTCCTGAACCAGCAGCCGCGTGCCGGCAGCGCACCACTGGCCGCTGTTCCAGGTGAAGGCGCGCGCCGACCCCGTCGCCGCCGCGTCGAGATCGGCATCGTCGAACACGATGTTGGCGGACTTGCCGCCCAGCTCGAGCGTCAACGGAAGGATGCAGTCTGCGGCCACGCGTCCCAGCTCCTGACCCGCGCGAACACTACCTGTCAGGGAGATTTTGCGGACGTGCGGACTCTGCGCCATCGCCGGTCCGACCTCGGGCCCGATGCCCAGCACGACATTCAGCACGCCGAGCGGGAGGCCCGCCTCCTCGGTCGCCAGGCGGGCCAAGGCGACCAGGGAGCCGGGGGTGTGTTCCGAGGGCTTGGCCAGCACGGTATTGCCCGCGGCAAGCGCCGGCGCGATGGCTCGCGCCGCCTGGTGAAGGGGCGCATTC
>NZ_JBFUMO010000489.1:0-4430 GCF_054049355.1 Roseateles sp. P5_E11
CCCAGCCAGACGAGGTAGGCCACGCCAGCCCATTTGACGAGGGCAAAACCCAGCGACGAGGCCGCGATCAGCGCGCCCAGGCCGGCGCCGACGAGGACGACCTGAGTCAGGATGCCCAGGATGAGGCCGAAGGTCATGAAATAGCCGCGCCTGAAGCCATGGCTCAGGCCCGCGCTCATCGCCGCGACAGCACCTGCGCCGGGGGACAGGCTGATCGCCCAGGATGCGGCAAAAAAGGCCAACCAGACCGAAAACTCCATGACCGGCTCCATCGAGAAACTGCAAGGCGCCGAGTGTCCCACGCCCCTGCTCAGTGGATGCCAGAGCTACTCGCTGCGCTCGGGCGGTCTGGCACCCAGGACATAACATGCCCCGATGCTCAGGGCCCTTTTCTCGCTGCCGCGCAGCGTCTGGCTGCTCGGCCTGATCAGCCTCGTCAACGACAGCGCCAGCGAGCTGGTCTACCCCCTCGTACCCTTGTATTTGAGCGGCGTGCTGATGGCCGGCCCGCGGGTGCTGGGCCTCATCGAGGGCCTGGCCGAGGCTCTGGCCAGCCTGCTCAAGCTCTGGGCCGGCATCATGGTGGACCGCAGCGGGMGCAGCAAACCCTGGGTCATCGCCGGCTACGGCCTGGCCGGCATCGCGCGGCCGCTGATCGCCTTCGTGACCGGCTGGCCCATGCTGCTAGCCCTGCGCCTGACCGACCGTATCGCCAAGGCCGTGCGTGCCGCGCCGCGCGACGCGCTGCTCGCTGCCAACATAGTGCCCGGCCAGCGCGGCCTGGCCTTCGGCCTGCACCGCGCCATGGACAACGCCGGCGCCGTCATCGGGCCGCTGCTGGCCTGGGCGCTGCTGGGTGCGGGCGTGCCGCTGGGCCAGGTTTTCCTGTGGGCCATCATTCCCGGCCTGCTCTGCCTGGGGCTGACGCTGGCGGTGCGGGAAGCCCCGCCACCGGCCACCGCGCCACCGCGCTTCAGCAGGACGCTGGCTGGCCTGCCCCAGCCGCTGCGGCGCTACCTCGTCGTCGTCGCGCTGTTCACGCTGGGCAACTCCAGCAACATGTTCCTGCTGCTGCGCGCCAAGGAGCTCGGCGTCGCCGAGGCGCAGGTGCCGTTGCTGTGGGCCGCGGTGTCGGGCGTCGCGGCGCTGTTCGCGGTGCCGCTGGGCGGGTTGTCGGACCGCGTCGGCCGCGTTCACCTGCTGGTGGCCGGCTATGTCGCCTATGCCGCCTTCTACATCGGCATGGCGGCGTGGGCCGCGCCGGGCTGGCGGCTGTACCTGCTGTTCGGCCTCTACGGCATCTTCATGGCCGCGACGGAGGGCGTCGAGCGCGCGCTGCTGGCCGACCTGGCGCCGGCCGAACAGCGCGGCACGGCCTTCGGCTGGCTCAACCTCGTCATGGGCGCCATGCTGCTGCCGGCCTCGCTGCTGTTCGGCTGGCTGTGGGAGGGCCTGTCGGCCACCGTCGCCTTCGGCTTCTCGGCCGGCTGCGCGCTGGCCGCGGCACTGCTGCTGACAGCCTGGGTGCGCCCCAGGGTCTGCTGACACGGCGGCAATGGGCCGCGAAGGCCGGCAGCCAGGGGCCAATCAAGGCGCAACGAGCCGCCCGCACTCATGTGCGGGCAAGCGGTGCAACGCCGAGTGGCCCCTGGCTGCCGGTCTTCCCGAAGGGTTGTGACCAGAAAGGCCGCGCGCGGCGTTGCAAATGCTCGCCGGGTGCCCAACCCGGCTCCGCTTTGCGCCTTGCTCGCGACCCTTCTGGTCACAACGCGGCCCATTGCCACCGTGTCAGCAGACCCTAAGACAATGCGCTGATGGCGACAAGCAAGAGCATCTACACCWGCACCGAATGCGGCGGCACCAACGCCAAATGGCTGGGCAAATGCCCGCACTGCGGCGCCTGGAACACGCTGACCGAGGGCATCGCCGAGCCCACCGGCGGCGTCAAGAATCGCTACCAGTCGCTGGCCAAGAGCCAGCCGGTGGCCACACTCTCCGAGATCGAGGCCAGCGACTTCGAGCGCACGCCCACGGGCCAGGAAGAGCTGGACCGGGTGCTGGGCGGCGGCATCGTGGCCGGCGGCGTCGTGCTGATCGGCGGCGATCCGGGCATCGGCAAGTCGACGCTGCTGCTGCAGGCGGTCGAGTCGCTGTCGCAAACCGTGAAAGTCCTGTACGTGACCGGCGAGGAAAGTGGCGCCCAGGTCGCGATGCGCTCGCGGCGCCTGGGCCTGTCGGGCGCCAAGGTGCGCGTGCTGGCCGAGATCAGCCTGGAGCGCATCCTCGCCACCATCGACGTCGAGGAGCCCGACTTCTGCGTCATCGACTCCATCCAGACGCTGTACTCCGAGCAGCTCTCTTCAGCGCCCGGCTCCGTCGCCCAGGTGCGCGAATGCGCGGCCCAGCTCACACGCACGGCCAAGGCGCGCGGCTGTGCCATCGTGCTGGTGGGTCATGTGACCAAGGAAGGCGCGCTCGCCGGCCCGCGAGTCCTGGAGCACATCGTCGACACGGTGCTGTATTTCGAGGGCGACACGCACAGCAGCTTCCGCCTGGTGCGCGCCATCAAGAACCGCTTCGGCGCGGTCAACGAGATCGGCGTGTTCGCGATGACGGAGAAGGGGCTCAAGGGCGTCACCAACCCGAGCGCCATCTTCCTGTCCACCCACGCCGAGCCCGTGCCGGGCAGCTGCGTGCTCGTCACGCTGGAGGGCACGCGGCCGCTGCTGGTCGAGCTGCAGGCGCTGGTGGACAGCGGCGGCGTCAGCCCGCGACGGTTGTCGGTGGGCCTGGACCGTGACCGCCTCGCGATGCTGCTGGCCGTGCTGCACCGGCATGCAGGCGTGGCCACCGGCGACCAGGACGTGTTCGTCAACGCGGTCGGCGGCGTGCGCATCAGCGAGCCGGCGGCCGACCTGGCCGTGCTGCTGGCCATCCAGAGTTCGCTGCGCGGCAAGGCCCTGCCGCGTGGCTTCATCGCCTTTGGCGAGGTCGGCCTGGCCGGCGAAGTGCGCCCCGCGCCGCGCGGCCAGGAGCGCCTCAAGGAGGCCGCCAAGCTGGGCTTCAGCGTCGCCGTCGTGCCCAAGGCGAATGCGCCCAAGAAGGCCATCGAGGGGCTGACCATCCATGCCGTCGAGCGGGTGGAGCAAGCCATCGAGGTCTTGCGCGGGCTCATTTGAAACTGAGACAACAGGTTTCCATGGTGCACGCCACGCCAAAGTCTGCTTAGGATCGGGGCCTCGCACCGGAGGACCCCGTTCATGTCAGATCCCGCCAATCTCAGGCAGCACGCCCGCACCGATTTCCTGGCCGCCCAGCACGATGCCGACTCCCTGCCCGGTTGGGTCTTCAAGCCGGTGCAGTTCAGCCAGGGGCCGGCCGGCCTGGTGCTGAACATGAGCGACGGCGGCCTGCAGGTGCTGACCAGCGCGGCCGAGCCGCTGACCGAGGACAAATACGAGGTCGTGCTGCTGCTGGGCCGCGCCGACGTGGACAGCGACGATGAGCAGGTGTCCTGGTTCAACGGCGTCGTCGAGCGCAAATGGTCGCGGCCCGTGCCACGCATGGGCATCCTGCACGGCATGTGCTTCACCGCGCGCAACTCGACGGCCGAACAGTTCCTGAACGGCCACAAGGACGCGCTGGAGTCTGGCCAGTGGGTGCGCTGCGTGCTGCTCAAAGTAACCAAGTAGGACGGATATGGAGCACTGCGGCCGCCTGCTCGACCACGTGCATCTGCGCGTGAGCGACCTGGCGGCCAGCCGGCGCTTCTACCGTGCGGCGCTGGACGCCATCGGGCGGCTCGAGGCCTTCGGCGAAGCAGAGGGCTGCTTCTACGCCGACGAGTTCTACGTCGACAAGGCCGATGGCCGCGTGTCACATGTGCATCTGGCCTTCCAGGCCCACAGCGAGGATGAGGTCCGGCGCTTCCATGCGATGACGCTGTCCGCCGGCGGCCGCGATCACGGCACCCCGGGGCCGCGCCATTACCACCCGGGCTATTACGCCGCCTTCGTGCTGGACCCCGACGGCAACAACATCGAGGCTGTCTACCATGGGCCGACGCAACGCTCGGCCGACAGCGTCGAGGTGACCCGCCTGCCGCTAGCGGCCTGACGGCGTGGCAGGATGTGCGCCATGAGCGCACTGCCCGAGCCCCCCTACTACGCCGTCATCTTCACCAGCCAGCGCACGCCCGTTGACGGCGGCTATGGCGACATGGCTGACCGCATGGTGGCCCTGGCTTCCAAGCAGCCGGGTTATCTGGGCGTGGAGAGCACCCGCGGCGAGGATGGCCTGGGCATCACGGTCTCCTACTGGCGCAGCCCCGAGGACATTGCCGCCTGGCGCCGCAACGCCGAGCACAAGATCGCGCGCGACACCGGCCGCAGCGACTGGTACCAGCACTACACGCTGCGCGTGGCCAAGGT
>NZ_JBFUMO010000490.1:0-4422 GCF_054049355.1 Roseateles sp. P5_E11
GTGCAGGCCCACACCGGCCTCAAGGGTCTGGCGCTGGACGACAGCCTGCTGCTGTCCTACGACCTGCCGCAATACATCTATACCCATCCCGGCAACCAGCAAGCCATCGAGCGCATTGCGCGCGGCCTGCGCCAGGCTTATGCGGACGGCTCGCTGCAGGCTCTGCTGCGCCAGCACCTGCAGCCCTCGCTGGCGCTGCTCAACCTGCCTCAGCGCCGGTTGATGACGCTGAACGTGCCCAGCCCGGCCCTCATCGAGATGAACGACCGGCCCTTCCAGATCGACGTGCTGCGCGGGTCGCTGCGTTAGGACATGCTACGGGCGTGACATCTTGGCGCCCGGGCAGTCAAGTGCGGGGGGCAGCAAGTTCAGCTGCGACCTTTTCACGCGCAAGGGCCCCATGCGGCGCCTAGTCTGCAAGCAAGACGAKGTGCCCCATGAACTCACGCCCCATGCCCCTGATGAGCRACAACTACGAGTTGCGTTTCGAGTCCCTGTTCCAGGCCGGCCGCGGACTGGCCTTTCCCTGTGATGCGCAGGGTGGCGTGCGGCTGGATTCCCTGAGCGACCGGGCGCGGCAGAACTATCTGTTCGCCCGCGCCGTCGTCGGCCGCGAATACGCCGTGCCCATCGTGCTGCGTTGCGGGGGCGCGCGCGACTGAGGGCTATTTGGAGAAGCTGTCCTTCAGCCCGGTGATCTTGTTGAAAACAGGTTTGTCGGCGCGGTGGTCGACGCGGTCCGTGACGAAGTAGCCGTGGCGCTCGAACTGCCAGCGCGCATCTGACGGCGCATCCGCGAGCGAGGGCTCGACAAAGGCCTGCACGACGCGCAGCGAATTGGGGTTCAGGAACTCGATGAAGTCGCGGCCACCAGCATCGGGCTGGGGCTCTGCAAACAGGCGCTCGTACAGGCGCACTTCAGCCGCGACGGCCTCGTGTGCCCCAACCCAGCCAATCGTGCCCTTGACCTTGACGGCATCCGCGCCCGGCGTGCCGCTCTTGGTGTCGGGAATGACCGCCGCCAGCGCCGCGGTGATATTGCCCGCGGCGTCCTTCTCGGCGCCGGTGCATTCGATGATGTAGCCGGCCTTCAGGCGCACCTTGTTGCCGGGGAACAGACGGAAATAGCCCTTGGGCGGCGTCTCCATGAAGTCCTCGGCCTCGATCCACAGTTCGGGGCCGAGCGAGAACTTGCGCAGGCCCAGTTCGGGCTTGTGCGGGTGGGCCGCCGTCTCACAGGGCTCGCGGTGGTCGGCGCTGCCGAAGACCTCGGCGTAGTTCGTCAGCTTGAGCTTGAGCGGCTGCAGCACGGCAAACGCGCGGGGTGCCTGCGGCTCGAGGTCGGCGCGCAGGGCCTGGTCGAGCACGGTGTCGTCGATCCAGGCGTTCTGCTTGCTGGCGCCCGTGGCCTCGACCATGGCGCGCACGCTCGCCGGCGTGAAGCCGCGGCGGCGCAGGCCCACCAGTGTCGGCATGCGCGGGTCGTCCCAGCCGCTGACGTGCTTTTCTTCCACCAGCTGGCGCAGCTTGCGCTTGCTGGTGACGACGTAGTTCAGGTTCAGGCGGCCGAACTCGATCTGCTGCGGCAGCGGGCGGGCCAGCATGCCGAGGTCGGCCAGGTGCTCCAGCAGCCAGTCGTAGAAGGGGCGCTGGTCTTCGAACTCCAGCGTGCAGATGCTGTGGGTGATGCGCTCCAGTGCGTCCTCGATCGGGTGGGCGAAGGTGTACATCGGGTAGATGCACCACTTGTTTCCCGTCGCGTGGTGTTCCGCATGCTTGATGCGGTACAGCGTCGGGTCGCGCAGGTTGATGTTGGGCGAGGCCATGTCGATCCTCGCTCGCAGCACCATGGCGCCGTCGGCATGCTGACCATCGCGCATTTCACGCAGGCGGGCCAGGTTCTCTTCGGCAGAGCGGTCGCGGAAGGGGCTGTTGACGCCCGGGCGGCCGAAGTCGCCGCGGTTGGCGCGCATGTCCTCGGCGCTCTGCTCGTCCACGTAGGCATGGCCGGCGTTGACCAGCGCCTCGGCGGCGGCGTACATGAAGTCGAAATAGCTGCTGGCCTCGAACAGGTTGTCGCCCCAGGACCAGCCCAGCCACTGCACCATCTCCTTGATGGCGTTGACGTACTCCAGCTCCTCCTTCTCGGGGTTGGTGTCGTCGAAGCGCAGGTGGCAGGCGCCGCCGTAGTCGCGTGCGAGGCCGAAGTTCAGGCAGATGGCCTTGGCGTGGCCGATGTGCAGATAGCCGTTGGGCTCGGGCGGGAAGCGGGTGCGGATGCGCGCCTCGTCCAGCGGGCCGGCATTGTGGTGGGCGGCGTCGCCGGGCGTGCCGGCGAAGTGGCGGCCCGCGAACGCGCCGGTCTCGAGGTCGTTCTCGATGCGCTGGCGCAGGAAGTTCGTCGCAGGTGCAGCGGGTGCAGCGGGGTTGCTCATCGTCGGCTCTGGAAATGGAAGCGGGCCGTGTTCCAGGCCCGCAGTGCGCCGATTCTAAGGACGTGGCTGCTGTACCCGCAGCGGCAACCGCACGTGGGCCAGCCCAATGCTGATCCAGACGGCCACGCTGAAGTACAGCGTCATCCAGACGACTTCGCTGCGCCAATGCGCCCAGTCGTGCGAGACCGTCCAGCGGCTGCTGGCGTCGGCCACACCCGCCACGAGGCTGGGGTAGGCCCGGCCGGCGGCTTCGTCGGCCAGCCAGCGTGCCCAGTACATGGGCACATCCACCGCGAACATATAGGCCGCGTAGATCGCACCCGCGACGATGGCCAGGCCCAGCCAGCGCCGCGCCGCTCGCGTGGCGTGCGGCCACATGGCCAGCAGCGCCAGCACGCTGAGCAGGGCGACCGTGCCCCACAGGGTCTCTTCGACGACATGGCCGATATTGCGCGTCGTCAGCACGGCATACCAGGAATTGACCTCGGCGATGGCGATCAGCGGCAGCACGGCGCCCGCTACCCGGAGGCTGAAGCGGTGCCCGGTCGCCAGCGCCGCGCCGCGCAGCAGCAGTGCCCATTGGGCGGCAAAGCTCAGCTCGGCGATGGTGGCGACGGTGCGGCCGACCAGCACGCTGGACGCCCAGGAATCCACCATGACGAGGCGCGGCACGTCAAAGACCGGCAGCAAGGAGCGGTAGCCGCAGCCCAGCACGTAAAGCGCCGACAGCAGCAGCTGCAGGCGCTGGTGGGGCCAGGTGGTGCCGTCGGGGCGGTTGCGGTGCAGCCAGGCGGTCGAGGCCGTCCAGGCGATCAGATTGAGGCCGGCGATGGCGCAGAGCAGATGCCACCAGTAGGTTGCGTCGAGCATGGTGTTCTCCTCAGCCCGCCTTCGGTGGCCGTCCGGTCTTGACCGGCGCCAGCCGGTCCAGCGCGGCGGCCAGCGCCTTGGCGTCGAGCTGGGCCAGGGCCTGCAAGCCCGCGCGCAGCAGCTCGCTCTTCTTGGCTTCACGCTTCACGTCGTGCAGGCGCAGCTTGAGTTCCTTCAGCAGCGCGTAGTCGGCTTCGGGCATGGTGAAGCCGTCGCGCACGAGCTTGGCGCGTTCGGGAGGGGCGGGTTTGCGGGCGTGGCTCATAACGATGAAAACCGTTTATACGGTTTTCATCGAAGCCCCGCTATCGCGCGGCTACAGGGCTTTGAAACGATTTGCGTGCACGCGGCTGACGGTCAGCTTTTCGGGGCGCAGGCGCAGTTCCAGCAGCACCGTGCCGTTTTCCTGGCGCAGGGCGCGCGCCACGGCGTCGATGTTGACGACGGTGGAGCGGTGCACCTGCCAGAAGCGCTCGGCGTCCAGCTGCGGCAGCAGTTCGCGCAGCGACACGCGCACCCAGTAGTCGCGCTCGGCGGTCACGGCGCGCACGTATTTGTCGGCGGCTTCCAGGTAGACGATGTCGTCCAGCGGCACCAGCTCGATGGCGTCGCCGACGGCCGCCTGCAGATGACGCAACCTCGGTGCCGGCGCCGTCACCTGGGTCAGCAACTGGCGCAGCGAGGCCAGCGTCGCGTCGCCTTGTGCCACTTGCTCGGGCTCGGCCAGGCGGGCCTGCAGCCGCGCCACACACTGGGCCAGGCGTTCGGGCGTGACGGGCTTGAGCAGATAGTCGGCCGCCGCGGTCTCGAAGGCCTGCAGGGCGTACTGGTCATAGGCCGTGACGAAGACGAACAGCGGCAGGGCGCCGGCATCGTCGGGCCAGTCTTCGGTGATGGCCTGGGCGGCCTCCAGCCCCGTCATGCCAGGCATGCGGATGTCGAGGAAGCAGACCTGGGGGCGGTGCTGCAGCGCCAGCTCGACGGCGGCCGTGCCGCTGCCGGCCTGGGCGGCAATCTGGAGATCGGGCCAGGCAGCAGCCAGTTCGGCGCGCAGGTTCTCGGCGAGCAGGGGCTCGTCTTCGGCGATCAGGGCGGTGGTCATGTCGGAATCTCGATG
>NZ_JBFUMO010000491.1:0-4415 GCF_054049355.1 Roseateles sp. P5_E11
TCACAATCCCGGGCTCTTCCAACTGAGCTACGCACACCGCTGGTAAGACCATCAAGTGCTGCCGGCCGCGATTCATGGCCAGTTCATCTCGAACGATCCGTTGGCCCGTCATCCAGACCTTGGTTGGTTGAATGGGGATCTGGCCCAAGAACTGCGCGAGGTGGCTGAGGTGTTGCCACAACTTTGACAACCCGTGCCGGGGTTTGGATGGCGACTCGCAACTCATGAACGAGTCGCTCTAACCGACTGAGTGAACGGATTAAGGAGTCAATGAGTGGTCCCTCGAGCGCGATTTGAACGCGCAGCCTTCCGGTTAAAAGCCGGTTGCTCTCGCCAGTTGAGCTATCGAGGGTATGGACTGGCTCCACCTGCTGGCCTCGAACCCGCGCGCTCCCGGTTAACAGCCGGGCGCTCTACCAAACTGAGCTAAGGTGGAAATGACTGGTACGACGGACACGATTCGAACGTGCGCGCTCCAGGTTCGTAGCCTGGTGCTCTTCCAGCTGAGCTACCGTCGTAGGGTGAAACTGGCAAGGGGTCTGGGATTCGAACCCAGGATCTCCGCAGTCAGAGTGCGGCGCCTTAGACCGGACTTGGCCAACCCCCAATTGAGCTCTTCAAAGCACTATCACAAGGTGGAAATGGTGGAAGGACTCGAACCTTCAACCGCCCGGATCAAAACCGGGTGCTCTGCCAATTGAGCTACACCCCACCTGGGACATCCAAACCGTTGGACTGGTGCCCGCAGATGGGATCGAACCATCGGCCGCCGCCTTATCAAGACGGTGCTCTACCGCTGAGCTATGCGAGCAATCTGGTGGAAGCGGCGGGAGTTGAACTCGCGTGCCGACTCTTCGTCGGCCATCCGCTTTCGAGGCGGCACCGTTAGACCACTCCGGCACGCTTCCATGAGTTGTGGCGGGTGCAGCTGGATTTGAACCAGCGCGCCGGCTCGACGCCGACGACCGCTTAGCAGGCGGTTGCCTTAGACCTCTCGGCCATGCACCCTAGACTGGTTCCCGAGCTCGGATTCGAACCGAGAGAGGCCCTGCTTCTGAGGCAGGAAGGTGTACCAAATTTCCATTAGCCACCCGGGACTTGTTGACTGGCGGAGACGACGAGATTCGAACTCGTGAGTCGGCTCGACGCCGACCATCTGTTTTCCAAACAGTGACCTTGGACCACTCGGTCACGTCTCCTTGGCTGTTCTTGCCGGTTGACCAGGCGTTGCATCCCAGGACGCGATGCATGACGCGAAACTACCCTGTGCATTAGCAGGTCAGGGCGTCGATCTGGTGCCGGCGGTCGGGATCGAACCGACATTCCCGAATTCGGGAGACAGGGTTTGGGCCTGCTGCGTGAACCAGTTTCGCCACGCCGGCTCAAGTTGGATGAGAAAGTCGATGGGGGAGCGCGTCCGATTCGAACGGACGACCCGGGCGAGCCGGATTCCGGGGTTCAAGCCTGGCGCGTTCGACCGCTCCGCCAGCGCTCCATGGTCTCGGTCTGGTGCCTCAAGCAGGGCTCGAACCTGCGACGCCCGGCTCTTCAGGCCGGCGCTCTACCCACTGAGCTATCGAGGCAATGTGTGGCGCCCTCGAGGAGGATCGAACTCCCGACTTCCCGCTAGACAGGCGGGCACTCTGGCCGCTGAGTTACGAGGGCAAAAATGGTTGCCGCGCTTTGACGGCAGTCACCGGGTTGCGTCCGGCCGCTCCACCTCTTCACGGGCTTCGCGTCGCGTGCCGAGTCGGGCATCTCGGGTAGCGCCAGCTATCGTGCTGACTGCATCCAAGGCCACGGCCTGGGCTTCTCCGAATTTCGGGTCACCACAGTGGTGAGGTCGCCCGCGCAGCTTTTGCCTGCGCTGTCGATAGTGGTCTCCGTGGACGGGTTCGAACCGCCGACATCCTGCTCCCAAAGCAGGCGCGCTACCAACTGCGCTACACGGAGTAGTTTTGGTGGAACCAGTCGGGATCGAACCGACAACCTCCTGCTTGCAAGGCAGGCGCTCTCCCAGTTGAGCTATGGCCCCATGAAGGGTGATGGTGGGTGCTGACGGGATCGAACCGCCGGCCCGCTGCTTGTAAGGCAGCCGCTCTACCGCTGAGCTAAGCACCCATTTACGCGCATGGTTGTCGGTGACGAGTTCCGACGTCCGCACAATATTTGCGGCCGGTTTCTGGCATCCCGAAGCGCGATCTCGACGGGAGCCTCCTGTTGATGTGGTCGCGCAGGGCGGACTCGAACCGCCGATCTCGGGCTTATGAGGCCCGCGGGTTGCCAGCTTCCCTACCGCGCAATTGCACTGGAGCGGGCCAGGGGAATTGAACCCCTCTACTCAGCTTGGAAGGCTGGTGCCTAAGCCGATCGGCCAGGCCCGCATGAACGAAACAATGGTTGGCTGGCCATGAAGGAGTCGAACCCTCAACCTTCGGATTTGGAATCCGCTGCGCTGCCAGTTGCGCCAATGACCAACTGAAGAAAATGCACGTCGACCGACTTGCACTTTCTGCAGCTGACCGAAGTCAGTACAGAACTCGCCCTGAGACTACGGGAGAGTTCACCAGCACCTGCGTCGGATCATCTGAGCGCTTGCGGCGCTCTTTCCCGACTCGTCCACCAGGGCCCCTTGCGGGCACCCCAGTCTGCTGGCACGGCGGCCTTTTTTAGAAGGAGGCATTTCCTTCGTCGTGTCGCACAACTCGATCTTCTTCCTACTGCCGACCTTGCGGGGCCGTGAGGGTTGCTACACCCGACATGCGGAATCTCATCGAGAGCTGTTGGCCTTGCGAGCCGCGAGCTCCCTCAGTTCACCCGAAGGTGCTKAGGCTTACGCCGCTTTCATGCGACACCGGAAGCGTCTTTGCGTTTGACAGGTGTGGGAATTGAACCCACGACCTTCAGATTACAAGTCTGATGCTCTACCAACTGAGCTAACTGCTACCTGCTGCGGCGTGCGCTTCCAGTGGTTTCGATCCCTTTTGGAGGCCGAAATGCCACACGCCGCTGTGTCGTTCGTCCCGCGGACTACTTGACCGATCTTCCCGACTCGCGTCCACCTTGCGGTGGCCACGCTCCAGTCGATCTGTACGCCGCCCTTGCTTGCGAGGCTCGGACTGTGCGCACTACCCTTTCCGCTATTCGATGGAGAGCTGGTTTGTCTGGCCGGTCGGCACCACCCGTTACCTGTTCGAAGGCCTCGGTTCCCCGCATTGCTGCGGGCCGTTGAACCCTCGTCTTTTGCCAGACGCTCTCGTCCCGACTCTGCCCCGCCCAGCTGGTAGGCGAGGCGCCCCTTGCGAGGGCGCGGTGAGCTTGCATGCTTGACCGGACGGATAGCCCGAGGGCTGTCAATCTGGCGTCGGGGGAGGCAGGTCTCCCGACTTTGTGCCGTGTCACCACGGTCTATCTCACCGACCACATGCGGCCGGGAACCGAAGTTCTGAAAGCCTTCACGCGCTTTCAGAACTGCGCTTCTTCTGGGCTGATTTGCCCTGGTACCCCGTACGGGAGTCGAACCCGTCTGTGCTGGTTGAAAGCCAGCTGACCTCACCCGAAGTCGAACGGGGCAGGGTGAGCGTTGATGAACTTGGACTCGACGCTCGGATTCGAACCGAGGTGTGCTTGCGCAGACGGTTTTGCAGACCATCGCCTTCGACCGCTTGGCTACGTCGAGTCAGAACCTTTCCCGAGGCGCAACTGCGCCTACGGCATCCTGGTGGAGAGACCTGGATTCGAACCAGGACGGAACGAGCCGACCTCCGGGTTACAGCCGGGCGCCCTACCGAGTAGGCGTCCTCTCCAAAACTGGAGCCCCCTGTCCGATTCGAACGGACGATCGCCTGCTTACAAGGCAGGTGCCTTGGACCTCTGGGCTAAGGGGGCAAACATCATCTCGGCTGTGTCCACACGCGATCCACCGCGCTTCCGCAGAAGCGCATTGGTCGCTGCACACCGGCGGCTGCGGCCCTGGTGCACATGCTCATCCTTCGAGATCCTTGGATCCGAACGATGCTTGTGCGCGGGCACACCCGAGATGACCCCATGGGCGGCGAAGCCCAAGGGATGGAGCAGACGGTGGGGTTCGAACCCACGACCTCAAGGTTGGCAACTTTGCGCGCTACCTACTGCGCTACGCCTGCATGGTGCGATTGACGGACTTCCACCCAGTAGTGGGTCCGAATCGCGGCAATTTGTTAAAGAGCATGCCCCGTATCGGGGCTGGCGACTGGTGTCACCGGTGGCAGCTGCCAGGCTGCCGGTCTGAGCCGAAGCTCTTGTTGGTTTCGAGGGCCCAAAGCACTGAGGCCCGGTTCCTTGCGGATACCGGGCCTCAGTTGAGGGGCTCTTGTGAGCCTGAGTAGGTGCGCCTAAGCGCCCTGCTCTCCCGGTGGGGGCTGGTACTCGAATCC
>NZ_JBFUMO010000492.1:0-4393 GCF_054049355.1 Roseateles sp. P5_E11
CAACGTCGCCATCGTTGCCAACGACGGCGGCCTGGCCGAAGGCACCGTGCTGCCGGACGGCATCCCAGGCGCGGGGCTGGCGCTGCGCGACAAGGTGCCGCAGGGCCACAAGGTCGCGCTGCGTGACATCGCCGAGGGAGAAGTGGTGCTGCGCTATGCCGTGCCCATCGGCTATGCGTTGAAGGCCATTCCCGCCGGTAGCTGGGTGCACGAGCGCCTGCTGCAGATGCCCGCCGCACGTGCGCTGGAAGGCCTGCCCATCGCCACCGTGAAGCCTGCTGTCGTTGAACCACTGGACGGCTACACCTTCGAGGGCTATCGCAACAAGGATGGCTCGGTCGGCACGCGCAACATCCTCGCCATCACGACCACGGTGCAGTGCGTGGCCGGCGTCGTTGCCCAGGCGGTCGCGCGTATCAAGGCCGAGCTGCTGCCGCGCTACCCGAACGTGGACGACGTCATCGGCTTGGAGCACAGCTATGGCTGTGGTGTGGCCATCGACGCGCCGGATGCCGTCATCCCCATCCGCACCCTCAAGAACATCTCGCTGAAYCCGAACTTCGGCGGCGAGGTGATGGTGGTGAGCCTCGGCTGCGAAAAGCTGCAGCCCGCACGCCTGCTGCCGCCCGGCTCCTTCCCCATCACCGACGAACGCGACCCCGCCAGCGGCCCCGAGACGATCTGCCTGCAGGATGACGTGCACGTGGGCTTCATGTCCATGCTCGAAGACATCCTGCAAAGTGCCAAGCCTCACCTGGAGCGCCTGAACGCCCGCAGGCGCGAGACCGTGCCTGCAGCTGAGCTGGTCGTCGGCGTGCAATGCGGCGGCAGCGATGCCTTCTCGGGCGTGACGGCCAACCCGGCCGTGGGCTTCTGCGCCGACTTGCTGGTGCGCGCGGGGGCCACCATCATGTTCAGCGAGAACACCGAGGTGCGCGACGCTGTCGAGCAGCTGACCAGCCGCGCCGCGACGCCGGAAGTCGCCGACGCCATCATTCGCGAACTCGGCTGGTACGACCGCTACCTCGACCGCGGCCGCGTCGACCGCTCGGCCAACACCACGCCCGGCAACAAGGCCGGCGGCCTGTCCAACATCGCCGAGAAGGCGATGGGCTCCATCATCAAGAGCGGCAGCTCGGCCATCTCGCATGTGCTCGCTCCCGGCGACAAGCTCAAGCGCGACCAGCGCGGCCTCGTCTACGCCGCCACGCCGGCCAGCGACTTCATCTGCGGCACGCTGCAGCTCGCCGCCGGCATGAACCTGCACATCTTCACGACAGGCCGCGGCACGCCCTATGGCCTGGCCGAATGCCCGGTCGTCAAGGTCGCCACGCGCACGGACCTGGCCCGCCGCTGGCATGACCTGATGGACGTCAACGCCGGCCGCATCGCCGACGGCGAGGCCACGATCGAGGAGACGGGCTGGGAGATGTTCCGTCTGCTGCTGGACGTCGCCAGCGGCCGCAAGAAGACCTGGGCCGAGYACTGGAAGCTGCACAACAGCCTGGTGCTGTTCAACCCCGCGCCTGTCACCTGAAATAACGCTGCCCCTCGCCCAGTCTTGCCCTGCTAAACGCGGGCAAGCCCAGTCGGTCTTGCAGACCGCGCTGCGGCTCGCGCCGCAGCTCTTCGGCAGGCACATGCCGCCCACTGGGCGCCATGTGTCCGGCCTCAGCCCCCGAGGGGACGGCGATGYTCGCGGCATCGAGCCGCGAGCACATCGCCAACCGGGCCGGCTAGGGAGCGGCCCGGYGCTCGGCCCGAAGACCGCGCCGTCCACGATGTGCACCCTCTCGTTCTATGCTTGGTCGCCATGACGACCCAGCAGCAACCGACAGTGGACCCAGCCGAACCCGGAACCGCGCTTGAAGGCGTGACGCAGGTAGTCGCCGAGCCCTTGCGTTTCAAGGCCAAGCTCGCCATCGGCGAGAACGCCTACAAGTCCTTGCGCATGATCAACCGCACCCGCGAGGTCTGGGACGTGCTGGGTGCCGCGGGCGCGGGCGCCGCCGTCGTGAAGTCGGGTGTGCTGGGCATCGGTGCCGCAGCCACGCCCATTGGCTGGGTGGCGCTGGCCGCGCTGGCCTCGGGCGGCGCCTGCTACGGCCTGTACCGGTGGCTGGGTGACACCAAGGGCGCGCGTGTCATCGAGATCCCCAAGTTCCTGAACACGCCGCTGGACACGCTGGGCCTGGCCCTCTTCGACCTCATCGCGCCGCTGGCGCTGCGGCTGGCCGCGGTGGATGGCCACATCGAGCCCGCCGAGCGGCAAGCGCTGGTGCAACACCTGGTGGACGACTGGGGGCTGGACGCCAGCTTTGTCACGCGGGCCATCGCGCAGATCGAGCCGAGCGTGATGCAAGGCTCGGTCGAGGAGGTGGCCGCTGAGCTGTCGGCCTTCCTGCATGCCAACCCCGACTGCAACCACAAGGCCATCGCCGCCGATCTCGGCCAGTTCCTGCGCCGGCTGCTGGAAGCCGGCGGGCCGCTGTCCGAGGCCGAGGAGGCGGCATTGGCAGCCAGCCTGACGCTGTTGCTGCAAGAGCCTGACGGCCCGCTCACCAAGGCCTGGGTCACCGCCAGGTCGGGCGCGGGCAAGGCGGCCGAACAGCTGGGCGCTTCGGCCAAGGAGGCGGCCGACTGGACGCGCGAGCGCCTGCCTTCGCCCGAGGAGCTGCAGGCCGCGGCCGGCACCGCAGCGACCAAGGCGTGGCATGGCGCCAGGTCGGGGGCTGAGCAATTGGGCACGTCGGCCAAGGACGCCGCTGACTGGACACGTGAGCGCTTGCCCTCAGCCGAGCAGTTGCAGGCCGCGGCCGATACAGCCGCGACGCAGGTCCAGCAGTCCGTGCAAAAGGCCGCCTCATGGGCTCAGGACAAGCTGCCCGCCGCAGCCCAAGTCCAGGATGCGGCCAAGCGCTCGGTGAGTTTTGCCAAGACCGGCATTGAGCGGATCAGGAAGCGGTCTGGCCGCTGAGACGCCGCGCGGCAATTGAGTTCCTGTAGGTCGGGGCCTGCAAGCCTGTGTGCCGATGTCCGGCACCGTGGCCGCGCCATGCTGGCAGTATGGTCTCACCGAAGAACGGGAGAGCCCCGAACGATGAGTGCTGAACGCCACCCCCTTGCCGGCAAGCCCGCGCCACCCGATGTCCTCATCGACGTCGAGGCCTTGCGCGAAGCCTATTTTTCGCGCCAGCCCGATCCGAGCTGCGCCGAACAGCAGGTCAGCTTCGGCACCTCGGGCCACCGCGGCTCGGCCCTGGATGGCTCGTTCAACGAATGGCATGTGCTGGCCATCACGCAGGCCATTTGCGACCACAGGAAGCAGAGCGACATCGCGGGCCCGCTCTTTCTGGGCGCCGACACGCATGCGCTGTCCGAGCCCGCTGTGCTCAGCGCACTGGAGGTGCTGGTCGCCAATGGCGTGGACGTGATGCTGGCGCCGGCGGGCCAGTTCACGCCGACACCGGCCGTGTCGCTGGCTATCCTTGAATACAACCGCGGCCGCGAAGGCTGGCAGCGCGCCGACGGCATCGTCGTGACGCCCTCGCACAACCCGCCGCGAGATGGCGGCTTCAAATACAACCCACCGCATGGCGGGCCGGCGGGCAGCGACGTCACGGCGGGCATCCAGGCGGCTGCCAACGAGTATCTGAAGCATTCGCTTGAAGGCGTCCTGCGCAAGGACGCCGAGCGGGCGCTCACCACGTCGGCCTGCCATGAGTACGACTTCCTCGGCAGCTATGTGGCGGCGCTGGGGCAGGTCATTGATTTCGACCTGATCCGCGCGGCCGGCCTGCAACTGGGCGTGGACCCGCTGGGTGGCGCGGGTGTGGCCTACTGGCCCGCGATCGCCGAGCACTACCGCCTGCCACTGACGGTTGTCAGCAACGAGGTGGATCCGCGGTTCGCCTTCATGACGCTGGACTGGGACGGCCAGATCCGCATGGACCCGTCATCGCCCTGGGCCATGCAAAGGCTGACGAGCCTGCGCGATCGCTTCGACGTGGCCTTTGCCTGCGACACCGACCATGACCGCCATGGCATCGTCACCCGCAGTGCCGGTCTGATGCCGCCCAATCACTACCTCAGCGTCGCCGTGGACTATCTGTTCCGCCACCGGCCCGGCTGGCGCGCGAACGCGGCCGTCGGCAAGACCGTCGTCACGACGGCGCTGATCGACCGCATTGCGCGGCGCCTGGGCTGCCCGCTGTTCGAGGCGCCCGTCGGCTTCAAATGGTTTGCGCCCGGCCTGGCTGAAGGCAGCCTGGGCCTGGGCTGCGAGGAGAGCGCGGGCGCATCAATGCTGCGCCGTGATGGCCGCGTGTGGACGACCGACAAGGACGGCATCGCCGCCGCGCTGCTGGCGGCCGAGATCACAGCGCGCACCGGT
>NZ_JBFUMO010000493.1:0-4357 GCF_054049355.1 Roseateles sp. P5_E11
GCCAAGCTCTGAGCGGTTGAATCCAATGAAAACACGGCGCCGAGGCGCCGTGTTTGCTTTGGCTTCAGACGCGGTGGCCCAGCGCCGACGAGATCTGAGAGGCCGTTTCCTTCAGCCGGACGACCCAACTCTCCTCCAGCCGGTCGGCCGGTGCTGAGATCGACAAGCCGGCCACCAGCTTGGCTTGGTCGTCATAGATGCCGGCCGCCATGCACCGCACGCCCAGCTCCAGTTCCTCATCGTCGCGGGCAATACCGCGCTGGCGCACCATGGCCAGCTCGCGCTCGAGTGAGCTGATGTCGGTCAAGCTGTTGCGCGTGTGACCCGACAGGCCGGTGCGCGTTGCGTAGGCGCGCACGCGCGGGCTGTCGTCGCTGGCCAGGAAGAGCTTGCCCACTGAGGTGAGGTGCAAGGGCGCGCGGCCGCCCACGGCGCGCACGACCTGCATGCCCGAGCGTTCGGAGTAGGTGCGTTCGATGTAGACAATCTCGTCGCCCTGGCGCACCGACAGGTTGACCGGCTGGTGGGTGAACTTGTGCAGCTCGCGCATGGCCGGCAGGGCGGCGTCGCGCACATCCAGCCGCGCCTTCACGAGGTTGCCCATTTCCAGCATGCGCATGCCGAGTCGATAACTACCGGCTTCGGGGCGATCCACGTATCGACCGAGGGTCAGGTCATTGAGAATCCGGTGCGCCGTGGAGGGGTGCAGCCCGGTGGCCTCGGACAAGGCCTTCAGCGACACCGGGTCCTGGTGGCTCGCCAGCACGTCCAGCAGCGAGAACATGCGCTCCAGCACCTGGATCGCCGGGGTCTGCTGGGCCTCTTTGGATTTCATGGCTTCATTGTGGGGGAGATTGCCAGTGTTTTGTATGGCGAAAGCGGGCTTCAGGAGGTGGCAAGTGGGCCTTGCCCTGGCGATAGCCAGCATGGGCGCAGCCCAGGCCGCGGAGCCGGCTTCTGCTGCGCCGGCCCCTGGCGAGTCACGTTGGGCCCGCGCGCCGCGGTTGTACGGCCGCATCACGGCCAATGAGTTGGGCCTCGTCATCAACACGGCCGACCCCTATTCCGTCACCGTGGGTGAGTACTACGCCAGGCGCCGCGGCATCCCGGCCGAGCAGATCCTGCGGGTGCAACTGCCGMTGCGCAACAGCCTGACGCGCGAGGAGTTCACGGCGCTCGACCAGGCCATCCGCAGCCAGATGTCCGAGCATGTCAACGGCCTGGCCCTGGCCTGGGTGCAGCCCTATGCCGTGGACTGCAATTCACTGACAAGCGCTCTTGGCGTCGGGTTGCAGCCCAATGTCTGCGCTCAGTCCTGCGCCGCCACGCGCATCAGCCCCTATACGGGTTACTTCGGCGCCAAGCCGTGGCTGGTCATCGGCGTGCGGCCGACGATGCAGCTGGCGGCCCGCTCAGTGCCGGCGGCCATGGCCATGATCGAGCGCGGCATCGCGGCGGACCACATATTGGCCGGCGGCGCGCCGGAGTCGGCCATGGCCTATCTCGCGGCGACACCGGATGCGGCGCGAAATGTGCGTGAGCGCCTGTTTCCGCCGGCCGGTGCCGTGCCTGGTGTGGCCGGCCTTGAGGTGGCTCGTGTGAAGAGCGATGCCTTGCCAGCGATGCGCCGCATCCTGGTCTATGAAACGGGCCTGATCCGCGTGCCCAAGCCACTGGGCGGGGAATGGCTGCCGGGCGCACTGGCCGACCATCTGACGTCTGCGGGCGGCCTGCTCGACAAACCGCCGGCTGATGAGGGGCAAATGAACATCCTCGACTGGATCGACGCCGGCGCGACGGCCAGCTACGGCACGGTCAGCGAGCCCTGCAACCATCTGCAGAAGTTCCCGCACCCGCAGATGCTGATCCAGGCCTATGCCCAAGGGGTGAGCGCGCTGGAAGCCTATTGGCACAGCGTGGCGTGGACGGCTCAGGGCGTGTTTGTCGGCGAGCCGCTGGCGGCGCCTTTCGCCGCCATTCCAGCCTCCGCGCCAGCGCCCTGAGCGGCCGCCAGGCCTGCGCGCACGGCGCCTTCGAGCGTGGCGGGGTAGGGGCCGGCGATGTAGTCGCCGGCGGCCCACAAGCCCGGTGCGATGCGGGCCGATGCGCGCACCAGACCTGGCGTGCAGGCAAAGGTCGCCCGCTTCTCTGTCAGCACCTTGTCGATGACGGGTGGCGTGGCCCAGCTCAATTCCCGCTGCGCCTGCGCGAGCACGGCCTCTGCGCAGCCACCGCGCTCCACCCAGGCTGCCGCGCCGCTGACGACGAAGGCAAAGCGCCCGGCAGCGCCGCCGAGGGCGCCATGGTCGAAGACAAACTGGGCTGGCGCGTCTGGCCCCTCACGCAGCGCCAGCATGGGTGCGGGCAGGGCGCTGCCGGGGCTGCTCAGGTAGACGGTGATGATGGGCTCAAAGCCCAGTGCGCCAGCAGTCGCCGACCAGGCGGGTGCGATGTCAGCGGTCAGCCGAGCTGCCTCGACGCTGGTGCAGGCCAGCACGACTCCGTCGAAGGCTTCGCCATCGACACGCCAGCAGGGCTCGATCTTCTGCACCCGTGAGGCCAGACGCAGCCGCTCGCCCAGCCAAGCCGTCGCCGGCCCGGCAAGCAGTTCGGACAACGGTCGCCGTGGCAGGAGCAAGTCCGCACTGCCGGCGCCACTGAAGAGGGCGTCCTTCAGCACACGCAAGAAGACCTGGGCGCTGGCCTGGGGCGCCGGCGTGTTCAGCGCGGCCACGCACAGCGGCTCGATGAGATCGCGTTTGACTGCGGCCGGGAGGCGGGCGCACAGCTCGGCGACGCTCAGTCGCGTATCGCAACGGAAGCCTCGCGCCAGCCAGCCGCCCGCCGCGGTGAGCAGGCCCAGCCGCGCCGACAGCGGCCAGCCATGCTGCGCCAGCACGCCGCGCGCGAAGGCGATCAGTGGCGGGCCCGGCGGCAGTTGCAGGCCAGGCTCGCCCGGGTAAGGCAGGGCCAGCGGCAGGCGCTTCAGCACGGCGTTCGGGTCGATGCCCAGGCGGCGCATCAGCGCCAGGCTGTCGCGGTAGGCGCCGATAAGGATGTGCTGGCCGTTGTCGTACGGTGGCTCGCCCGCCACGCTGCGCGCGCGGCCGCCGAGCTGCGGCGCCATCTCGAAGACGGTGATGTCGTGGCCGGCATCGGCCAGCGCCACAGCCGCCGCAATGCCGGCCCAGCCGCCACCGACGATGGCGACGTGGCTMACCGCCCGCGCCAATTCGTTTTCATCGCGATCCAGAGCTTGCGCAGCGGCGTCAGCGCGATGCGCTGGTGCAGCACCTGGAAGTTCTCTCGCTCGATCTCCACGAGCAGGGCACGGTAGATGTTGGCCATCATCAGCCCAGGCTTCTGCGCGGCCCGGTCGACCTCGGGCAGCAGCGCCAGCGCCTCGTCGTAGAGCTGATGGGCGCGCTCGGCTTGGAACTTCATCAGCGCCGTGAAGCGGTCCGAATAGCCCCAGGGCTTGCTGCGCAGCAGGATCTCGCTGGCCTTGACGCCGAACTGCTGCAGCTCGTTCACCGGCAGGTAGATGCGGCCGCGCCGGGCATCGTCGCCGACGTCGCGGATGATGTTGGTCAGCTGCATCGCCAGGCCCAGCTTGTGGGCGTAGTCGACGGTCTGCGGCTGCGTGCGGCCGAAGATGCCGCTGGCGACTTCGCCGACGACGCCGGCCACCAGATGGCAGTAGCGCTGCAGTCCCGGAAAGTCGAGGTAGCGCGTTTGCTGCAGGTCCATTTCGCAGCCTTCGATGACGGCGTTGAGATGCTCCAACCGGATGTCATGGCTGGCCGTGTGCGGCATCAGCGCCTTCATGACCGGGTGGCTGGGCTGCCCGGCAAAGGCGCTGGCCACCTCCTTGCGCCACCAGGCCAGCTTGGTCGCCGCGACACCGGCGTCCTGCGTCTCATCGACGACATCGTCCACCTCGCGGCAGAACGCATAGAAGGCCGTGATCGCCGCCCGCCGCGGTGGCGGCAGGAACAGGAAGGCGTAATAGAAGCTCGAGCCGCTCGCGGCGGCTTTCTCTTGGACGTATTGTTCGGGGCTCATGGTGCGGCCCGCATTGTCAGGGCGCGCCACAGCAGCCGCGGCAAGTCCAGAACCCCCAGGGCAGGGCGGTGCACGAGGCTGTCGTGATGACGCGCCTCAATCTTGTCGAGGATGCGCAGGCCGCCCTGGACGACCAGGCGCAGTTCCCAGCCCGCGCGGCCGGGCAGCGCAAGGGCCAGCGGTGCACCCTCGAGCATCAGCGCGCGGGCCCAGGCGCAGAGGTCGGCGATCAAGGCGCGAGCGGCAGGGCTGTCACGGCAGGCGAGCACATCCTCGGCGCTGATGCCATGGC
>NZ_JBFUMO010000494.1:0-4355 GCF_054049355.1 Roseateles sp. P5_E11
CCTCGGTCGACAGCCGGGCGCGGTTGCAGTCGCCGCAGAAGGCCTGGGTCACGCTGGAGATGAAGCCAATCTCACCGGCGCCGTCGGCATAGGCCCAGCGCTCGGCCCGGAATACCTCAGAGACCCCTAAACTCCGCGCCGTCGATTGACGACAGCCAGGAGCGTTCATGAGTCTCGCCAAGATCCTCGTCGCCCAAGGTGGCGGCCCCACCGCGGTCATCAACCAGAGCCTTGTCGGTGTCGTGCTCGAAGCGCGGCGTCAGGCCGGTGTGGGCAAGGTCTACGGCGCCCGCCATGGCGTGCGGGGCATCGTCAACGAGGACTTCGTCGACCTGACCCAGGAGACCAGCCACAACCTCGAGCTGGTGGCCAACACGCCGGCCTCGGCGCTGGGCTCCACGCGCGACAAGCCCGATGCCGCCTATTGCCGCGAGATCTTCACGGTGCTGCAGGCGCACGGCATCACGCACTTCTTCTACATCGGCGGCAACGACTCATCGGACACCGTGCGCATCGTCTCGGAAGAGGCGCAGGCGGCGGGCTACCCGCTGCGCTGCATCCACATCCCCAAGACCATCGACAACGACCTGGTGGGCAACGACCATACGCCGGGCTATGCGTCCGCCGCGCGCTTCGTCGCCCAGGCCTTTGCCGGTGCCAACCTCGACAACGCGGCCCTGCCGGGCGTCTACGTCGGCGTCGTCATGGGCCGCCATGCCGGCTTCCTGACCGCCGCGGCGGCCCTGGGCAAGAAGTTCGAGGACGACGGCCCCCACCTCATCTACCTGCCCGAGCGCCACTTCGACAACGAGCAGTTCCTGCGCGACGTGAAGGCCACCTACGAGCGCTTCGGCCGCTGCGTCATCGCCGTCAGCGAGGGCATCCACGACGCCAGCGGCACGCCGATGCTGTCCAAGCTGGCCGGTGACCTGGAGCGCGACGCCCACGGCAATGTGCAGCTCAGCGGCACCGGCGCGCTGGCCGACCTGCTCTGCGAGGAGATCAAGACCAAGCTCGGCATCAAGCGCGTGCGCGGCGACACCTTCGGCTATCTGCAGCGCAGCTTCCTGGGCTGCGTGTCCGACGTGGACCAACGCGAGGCCCGCGAGGTCGGCGAGAAGGCCGTGCAGTACGCCTTCCACGGCGACCGCGACGGTTCGGTCGCCATCAAGCGCGTCGGCTACTACGCGGTGGACTACGAACTGTTGCCCCTCACCGCCGTGGCCGGCAAGACGCGCACGATGGAAGACGAGTTCATCACCGAGAGCGGCACCGACGTGACCGACGCCTTCCGCCTCTACCTGCGTCCGCTGCTGGGCTCGGGCATGCCGGATGCATTCCGGCTGCGGCCGAATCCGGTGGCCAAGGTGCTCAAGCGCGGTTGAGCCGGGCGAGCGCCCAGGTTTCGGCGCGGTGCTGCAGCTGGTGCAGGGCCAGCGTCAACAGCACCCAGGCCAGCACGAGGTAAGTCACTGGTGGGTGTGGCCTCGAAGACAGCAGATAGGCCAGGGTCAAAAGGCTGGGCAGCATGGCGAAGGGCCAGCCCCAGCGCTGAGCCAAGGTCAGTGTGCTCGTGATCGGGCGGCAGGCGGCATCCAAGAGAAAGTTGCCGCGGAGCCTGTCCTCGAAGCGCGCGGTGCCGACCAGCACGTACAGCATGGCGGTGGCGATCACGGCGGCCCTTGGGGCATCCGTTGAGGCCCAGTGGAATAGCAGCGCGCTCACCGGCACCAGCAGGCCGATGCAGGTCGGGCTGTAGATCGGGTTCAGTGGCCAAGCCAACATCGCACCCAAGCACAGCAGCAACCAGGGCGCGGCGCCCCGCATCATTTGCAGCGTTGCGATCGCGTAGTCGGGTACGGGGAGCGTGGCGGCCGTCAGATCCCAGCTGTGGCTGAATACAGCCAGCACCCCGGCGACGGCGACACACCCCAGGCCAACGGCCGGCTGCCGCTCATGCAGCCGCCAACGCTGCAGTGACGTCATGGGCACAGCCTCGTCCGGGCGCTCGGGGGGCAGGCCATGCATCAGCGCTCCAAGGACGTGGCTGATGCCGAGCCAGGTGAAACATCCCGTGCACCAAATCATCATGTTGGCCGCCGTCATGCCCATGTCGTCCGACATCAGCAGGAAAAAGATCCACACCAGACCGCCGAGCAGCCCAGCCCGGAGCAGTCGGGCCCCCGCCAGCAGCCGATCCAGTGACTCTCGCATCAGCGGGTTGACGCCGCATTGCTCCAGTGCTTTTGGATCGGTGCCGTACAGCACTCTTGCCAGCATGGGGCGCAGTGCCAGCGCGAGCCGTCGTGCCAGCGTGCCGCTAAAGCGCAGTTCGTCGAGTTCAAGCAACGGCCTGACGCGGGCCTTCAACGCCTCGCTGGGCGGTTCTGGCGGCTTGGGTGGCTCAGGGGGCGGGTGACGATCGCGTACGGCCTGCTGGATGTCTAGCGCCCGCTGTCGTGACTGGCGATCACTCAGCGACTGTCTCAGCGCCTCGGCGAGCCTCTTGCCCATATCGCGCCCGGCGCGGAAGTCTTGCTGCCAGCCAAAGTAGGCGTTCAGAGCTTCGACGAAGGCGTTTGGCAAGTTCGCCTGGTGCACGACCCAGCGCGCGAAATGCGCCGACCACTCGGACTGCGACGCCAGCGGCTGGGCCTCCAGCGTGATGCGCAGCGCCGGCCATTCGGCGACCAGCCAGGGCGAGCCGTGCTGCTGCCACAGCGTGTGCAGGCGCTGGACCGTGTACTCGACGGAATCGGGCGGCGGCGGCAGCTCGTCGTCCACGGCGACGCGGGCCGCGACATCCGCTGAAAGAGGTTCGTGGCCTGCTGGTTCAGCGAGTTCGTCAGTTTCGGGCTGCTGGCTTCCCTGCAGCTTCAGAGACTGTTGCGCGCGCTCATAAGCCCCGCGGAGCGCCTGGTAGGCCTCGGTGTCATCGTCTGGCSGCGTGCTCTTCAGCTTCAGCGCATACGCCTTCTTGATCGCGCTCAACTCGGTTGTCGGCGCGATACCCAGCAGCGCCCAGTCCTGATCCCGCATGGCCGTCAGAAGCGGAAGGAGGTGTCAATGCTGTCCAGTGCCTCCTTGAACTGCTTGCGCGCCTGGCGGATCTGGCGTGAGTCCTGGGCCTGCAGTGCGGCTTCGAACTGGATCAGCCAGTCCTGCAACATCAGGCGGTCGTTGCCCAACCGGTCCTCGAACAGGCGCTTGGCGCGTTCGATCAGGTAGCGGTTGTCCTGCTCGTCGCGCGGGTGGCGCTTCAGGGTTTGCAGCCGTTCGCGCGTCGCGACGATCTCAGCGGGCGAGAGGCGCCCGCCCTGGCTTTCAATGATGAGTTCGTGCTGCTGGCCGCCGGGTGTCTCGCGAGCCTCGACTTCGAGCAGGCCGTTGGCGTCGTAGGTGAATCGCACCTCGATGCCGGCATGGCCAGCGGGCGCCGGCTCGACGGCGATCTCCAGCTTGCCCAAGTGCAGGTTCTCGGAGCCCACAGGTGACTCGCCCTGGCGCACGTCCACGAGTATTCGACGCTGGCCGTCACTCACCGTGTGATACCTCTCCACGCGTGACACCGGCACCGGTGTGTTGCGTTCGATGATGGGTGAGAAACGGTCTTTGACCATGCGGCCGCCGATCGCGCTCGCCGCGACGATGCCCAGGGAATAAGGCATCACATCGGTCAGCACGACGTCGTCCAGGGCCGCATCGCGCGCCTTCAGGCCGGCCTGCACGGCCGCACCCATGGCGATGGCGAGATCGGGATCGAGGTTGCGCAGCGGCAGGCGCTGGAACAGCCGCGTGACCAGCTGGCGCACCATGGGCATGCGCGCCGCGCCACCGACGAGGATGACCTCGGCCAGACCGCTCGGGTCGAGCTGGGCATCGGCCAGGGCGCGTTCGATGGGGCGGCGCAGGCGTTGCAGCAGCTCTTGAGACGCGGCCTCGAAGTCGGCGCGGCTCAGCGTCGTGCCCAGCGGGCACTCGCGCCAGACGGTGTTGACCTCGGCACTGTCGCGCTCGCCGAGATCGCGCTTGGCCTGCTCGGCCAGGCGCCACCAGGTCTCGCTCTCGAACCAGGCCTGGCGCTCCTCGGTGCCGAATCCCTCGCACTGCTTGGCAAACAGCTGTGCGATGACGCGGCTGAAATCCTCGCCGCCCAGGCGCGTGTCGCCGGCGCTTGCGCGCACCTCGACAACGCCGTCGAAATACTCCAGCASCGASACGTCGAAGGTGCCGCCGCCGAGGTCGAAGATCAGGAAGCTGCTGTGCTCGGGCCGCTGTTGCAGGCCATAGGCCAGGCCGGCCGCGGTGGGCTCGTTGAGCAGGCGCTCGACCCTCAGCCCGGCGATCTCGCCTGC
>NZ_JBFUMO010000495.1:0-4349 GCF_054049355.1 Roseateles sp. P5_E11
GCTTCGGAGCGCACGCGTTCGGTGACGTCCAGCGACAACACCAGGCGCATGCCCTCGCCGTATTCGCGCACGATGATGGACAGCGTGCCCGGCCCGCGGCCATTGCCCAGCACCAGGGATTCGGCAAAGTTGCCGGCCTGCAGGTAGGCGACGAAGGCCGGCGCACGCACGAGATTGGTAATGCGCTGGCGCAGGTCGCGCTGCGGGTCCAGCGAGAAATGGTCGGCCGCAACGCGGTTGCACCAGACGATCTGCTCCTGCGGGTCCAGCATCAGCACGCCATTGGGCGAAGCCTCGATGGCGGACAGGAACTGCTCCAGTTCCAGCCGGGCGCGCGCCACGCTGCGATCGCGGTCGCGCACGGCGCGCTCGATGCGGTAGCCGACCTCGCCCCACAAACCGGTGTCGCGCGGCGCGTTCTCGAGCTGGTTGCCGCGCAGCCAGCTCAGCAGGCGATGGCCCCGCACCGCGTCGACCAGCAGGGTCAGCACGACGCCGCTGACGACACCGATGCCAAGGCCCAGGCTGTCGATGCCAGTCGTCGTACGAACCACCACGCCAATGACAAACCCGATCAATGCGGCCACGAGGGCCATCAGCAGTCGGGGCAATAACCAGGTCATGTAGGGCGGGAAAAGCTCAAGCGGAGAGCGCGCTGCTCTGTTGGGTCAGTCGGTAACCGGCACCGCGGACGGTCTCGATCATGCGCGCGCATTGCACGCGCTCCAATGCTTCGCGCAGGCGCTTGACGTGGACGTCGATGGTGCGCTCCTCGATGAAGACATGGTCGCCCCAGACGCGGTCCAGCAGCTGCGAGCGGCTGTGCACACGTTCCGGATGAGTCATCAGGAAGTGCAGCAGGCGGAATTCAGTGGGGCCGAGCTTGACCTCATTGCCCTCACGGCTGACGCGGCGCGTGCCCGGGTCCAGCAGCAGCGGGCCAACCTCGACCGCGCTGTCCAGCGCCTCGGGCGCCTTGCGGCGCAGCACTGCACGGATGCGCGCCAGCAGCTCATTCGTTGAGAAGGGCTTGGTGATGTAGTCGTCGGCACCCGCGTCGAGGCCGGCGATCTTGTCGCCCTCCTCGGCGCGCGCCGTCAGCATGATGACGGGCAGCTCCTTGGTGCGGGCCACGCCGCGCCACTGGCGAGCCAGGGCCACGCCGCTCTGGCCGGGCAGCATCCAGTCCAGCACCACCAGATCGGGCAGCACGCGGTCCACTTCGTACTGAGCCTGCGTGGCACTGCCGGCGATCGTCACCTCGAAACCGGCATGGCGCAGGTTGATGGAAATCAGCTCAGCAATCGCCGATTCGTCTTCAACAACAAGGACTCGGCTCATGATCAGCGCACCATCGTTTCAACTGCCTCGGGCGAGTTGTGTCGCACGTCCTGGCCCTTGACGACGTAGATGACGACCTCGGCCAGGTTCTTGGCGTGGTCGCCGACGCGCTCGATCGCCTTGGCGACGAAGACAAGGTCGATGGACGAGGAGATGGTGCGCGGGTCTTCCATCATGTAGGTGATGAGCTTGCGCAGCAGGCCGTCGAATTCCTTGTCGATCTCGTCGTCGTGCTTGAGCACGTCCAGCGCCCGCTCCACGTCCAGGCGCGCAAAGGCGTCGAGCGACTTGCGCAACTGGGTGGTGGCGAGCTCGGCTTCGAAGCTCAGGTCGGACATCGGCAAGCGCATGCGGCTCGACACGCCGCTGGCCACCAGGCGCTGCACGGTGCGGGCGATGCGCGCCGCCTCGTCGCCGACGCGCTCGAGGTTGGCAATGCTCTTGCTGATGGCGATCAGCAGGCGCAGGTCGCGGGCCGTCGGCTGGCGGCGCGCGATGATGGTCGAGAGATCGCGGTCGATCTCGATTTCCATCGTGTTGACGCGGCTTTCCTTGGTCAGCACTTCATCGGCCGATGCGGCGCTGAAGTCCACCAGCGCCTGCACGGCCTGCGCCACCTGGGCCTCCACGAGGCCGCCCATTTCGAGCACGCGGGTCGAGATGCCGCTGAGCTCGGCATCGAACTGGGTCGAGAGATGTTTGTCCACCATACCGTCCTCCTTGATCAGCCGAAGCGGCCGGTGATGTAGTCCTCGGTGTCCTTGCGCTTGGGCTTCATGAAGAGCTCAGCGGTCGGTCCGAATTCGATCAGGTCGCCCAGGTACATATAGGCCGTGTAGTCCGAGCAGCGCGCGGCCTGCTGCATGTTGTGAGTCACGATGGCCACCGTATAGTCGGCCTTGAGCTCGTGGATGAGCTCCTCGATCTTGCCGGTGGAGATCGGGTCCAGCGCCGAGCAGGGCTCGTCGAGCAGCAGCACCTCGGGCTTGATGGCAATGCCGCGTGCGATGCACAGGCGTTGCTGCTGGCCGCCGGACAGGCCGGAGCCGCTCTGGTTGAGCTTGTCCTTCACCTCACCCCAGAGGGCGGCCTTCTTCAGCGCCCACTCCACGCGCTCGTCCATCTCCACGCGCGGCAGCGTCTCGAACAGCTTCACGCCGAAGGCGATGTTGTCGTAGATGGACATCGGGAAGGGCGTGGGCTTCTGGAAGACCATGCCAATCTTGGCGCGGATCAGCGAGACGTCGTCCTTGCTGGACAGGATGTCGTCGCCGTCGAGCAGGATCTGGCCTTCGGCACGTTGCTCGGGGTAGAGCTGGAACATGCGGTTCAGCGTGCGCAGCAGCGTGCTCTTGCCGCAGCCCGACGGGCCGATGAAGGCGGTGACCTTCTTCTCGGGGATGTCCAGGTTGATGTTCTTCAGCGCGTGGAAGCTGCCGTAGAAGAAATTCAGGTTGCGCACCGAGAGTTTGGCGCGCTCGCCCACGGGCGTTTCGATCTTGGCGTCCATGTGGGTCAGTCCTTAGTGTTTGTTCTTGAAGAGCACGCGGGCCAGGATGTTCAGCAGCAGCACGCCCACGGTGATCAGGAAGACGCCGGCCCAGGCCAGCTTCTGCCAGTTCTCGTAGGGGCTCATTGCGAACTTGAAGATGGTGACCGGCAGGCTGGCCATCGGCGAGCTGATGTCGCTGGTCCAGAACTGGTTGGACAGCGCCGTGAACAGCAGCGGTGCGGTCTCGCCGGACACGCGAGCCAGGGCCAGCAGGATGCCGGTGAGGACGCCAGCGCGGGCCGCCTTCAGCGTGATGGTCAGGATGACCTTCCACTTCGGCGTGCCCAGGGCGTAGGCGGCTTCGCGCAACGCGTTGGGTACCAGGCTGAGCATGTTCTCGGTCGTGCGGATGACGACCGGGATGACGAGTAGCGCCAGGGCCAGCGCGCCGGCCATGCCGGAGAAGCTCTTCAGCTTGGCCACGACCATCGCGTAGACGAACAGCCCGACGACGATGGACGGCGCAGACAGCAGGATGTCGTTGATGAATCGCACCGCGCTGCCCAGCCAGGTCTTCTGTCCGTACTCCGCCAGATAGACACCGGCCAGGATGCCGACCGGTGTGCCGATCAGCGTGGCCAGGCCCACCATGACGAAGCTGCCGAAGATGGCGTTGGCCAGGCCTCCACCCTCGCCCTGCGGCGGCGGCGTCATCTCGGTGAAGGTGGACAGGGTCAGGCCGCCGATGCCGAGGTAGATGGTCTCGAACAGGATCCAGACCAGCCAGAACACACCGAAGCCCATGGCGCCCAGGGACAGCGCCAGCGCGATGACATTGGTGCGCTTGCGCTTCTTGTGCATCGCCAGCCGGCGAGCGTCGAGGGTGGTTGAGCTCATGAACGGGCTCCTTCGCTCTTCTTCAGGCGCATCAGCAGCAGCTTGGAGATGGTCAGCACGACAAAGGTGATCAGGAAGAGGACGAGGCCGAGGTACATCAGCGAAGCCTGGTGCAGGCCCTCGCCGGCTTCCGCGAACTCGTTGGCCAGCGTGGACGTGATGCTGTTGGCGGCCTCGAAGACCGACAGCGAGTTCAGCTGGTTCATGTTGCCGATGACGAAGGTGACGGCCATCGTCTCACCGAGCGCGCGCCCGAGACCCAGCATGACGCCGCCGACGACCCCGGTCTTGGTGTAGGGCAGCACGACGCGGGAGACGACCTCCCAGGTCGTCGCGCCCAGGCCGTAGGCGGACTCCTTCAGCATCGGCGGCGTGACCTCGAAGACGTCGCGCATCACCGAGGCGATGAAGGGAATGATCATGATCGCCAGGATGATGCCGGCCGACAGGATGCCGATGCCCACCGGCGGGCCCGACACCAGCGAACCCAGAAAGGGCACGCCGTTGAGCATCGCCTGCAAGGGCGCCTGCACGAAGGTGGCCAGGATGGGGCCGAACACCAGCAGGCCCCACATGCCGTAGACGATGGAGGGCACGGCAGCCAGCAGCTCGATGGCGA
>NZ_JBFUMO010000496.1:0-4339 GCF_054049355.1 Roseateles sp. P5_E11
GTGCAGAGCACCGGCAGCGGCAAGAAGGAAGTGACCGGCGCCAACGTGCTCGTCGCCATCTTCGGCGAGAAGGATTCGCACGCCGTCTACTACCTGCACCAGCAGGGCGTCACGCGCCTGGACGTCGTCAATTTCATCGCCCACGGCATCAAGAAGACCGATCCCGAGCCGCCCAAGAACCCCGAGGGCCAGGCCCCCGGCAGCCAGGAAGGCGAGCGCGAGGAAGGCGAGGGCGGCAGCGCCAAGGCGTCGCCGCTGGAGCAGTTCACGCAGAACCTGAACCAGCTGGCCAAGGACGGCAAGATCGACCCGCTGATCGGTCGCGAGTCCGAGGTCGAGCGCGTCGTGCAGGTGCTGTGCCGCCGGCGCAAGAACAACCCGCTGCTGGTCGGCGAGGCCGGCGTGGGCAAGACGGCCATCGCTGAAGGCCTGGCCTGGAGGATCACCGAAGGCGAAGTCCCTGAGGTCCTCGCCGACGCCGTCGTCTACTCGCTGGACATGGGCGCGCTGCTGGCGGGCACCAAGTACCGCGGCGACTTCGAGCAGCGCCTGAAGGCGGTTCTGAAGGCGCTGAAGGACCAACCCAGCGCCATCCTCTTCATCGACGAGATCCACACGCTGATCGGCGCCGGTGCGGCCTCGGGCGGCACGCTGGACGCGAGCAACCTGCTCAAGCCGGCGCTGTCCAGCGGCGCGATGAAGTGCATCGGCGCGACCACCTTCACCGAGTACCGCGGCATCTTCGAGAAGGACGCGGCGCTGAGCCGGCGCTTCCAGAAGATCGATGTCGCCGAGCCTTCGGTCGAGCAGACCATCGAGATCCTGAAGGGGCTCAAGAGCCGCTTCGAGGAGCATCACTCGGTCAAGTACGCCCTGGGCGCGCTCCAGGCTGCCGCCGAGCTGTCGGCCAAGTACATCAATGATCGCCACCTGCCGGACAAGGCCATCGACGTCATCGACGAGGCCGGTGCTGCCCAGCGCATCCTGCCCAAGAGCAAGCAGAAGAAGACCATCACGCGCGTCGAGGTCGAGGACATCGTCGCCAAGATCGCGCGCATCCCGCCCGCATCGGTCAACAGCGATGACCGCAGCAAGCTCAAGACGCTGGACCGCGACCTGAAGAGCGTCGTGTTCGGGCAGGACCCGGCGGTCGACGCGCTCGCCGCCGCCATCAAGATGGCGCGCTCGGGCCTGGGCCGGCCCGAGAAGCCGGTGGGCTCCTTCCTGTTCAGCGGCCCCACGGGTGTCGGCAAGACGGAGGTCGCCAAGCAGCTTGCCTACATCCTGGGCATCGAGTTGATCCGCTTCGACAKGTCGGAGTACATGGAGCGCCATGCCGTCAGCCGCCTGATCGGTGCGCCTCCGGGCTATGTCGGTTTTGACCAGGGCGGCCTGCTGACCGAGGCGGTCACAAAGAAGCCGCACTCGGTGCTGCTGCTCGATGAAATCGAGAAAGCGCACCCGGATGTCTTCAACGTGCTGCTGCAGGTCATGGACCACGGCACGCTGACCGACAACAACGGGCGCAAGGCCGACTTCCGCAACGTCATCATCATCATGACGACCAACGCGGGTGCCGAGGCGCTGAACAAGGCCACCATCGGCTTCACCAACTCGCGCCAGCAGGGCGACGAGATGGCCGACATCAAGCGCCTGTTCACGCCGGAGTTCCGCAACCGCCTGGACGCCATCGTGTCCTTCCGCCCGCTGGACGAGGAAATCATCCTGCGTGTGGTCGACAAGTTCCTGCTGCAACTGGAGAGCCAGCTGCAGGAGAAGAAAGTCGAGGTCAGCTTCTCCGACGCGCTGCGCAAGCATCTGGCCAAGAAGGGCTTCGACCCGCTGATGGGCGCGCGGCCGATGCAGCGCCTCATCCAGGACACCATCCGCCGCGCGCTGGCCGACGAGCTGCTGTTCGGCAAGCTGGTCGATGGCGGGCGCCTGAGCGTGGACGTGGACGACAAGGGCGAGACGGTGCTGGACATCCAGCCCACGCCGCCCAAGCCGGCCAAGGACAACAAGCCCAAGGCGGAGCCAGCGACGGCTTGAGTTTCAGCGCTCAGACGGAAAGGGACGCTGCGGCGTCCCCTTTTTCGTTCAACCAGCCGGGTCCTGTTTGAAGAAGCCGGCCAGCAGCTCGTACATCGCCGGCTCCTCCGCCCGCATGGCGGCCGGGGCGACGAAGAAGGCCTCCACGGCGACGGCGAAGAATTCCTCGACGGCCTCGCCGCCGTAGGGATCGATCAGCGTCTCCTCGCCGGCGTCGATGCGGGCGCAGAACTTCTCCCATTCGGCGTCGATGACCGTGGTCCAACGCTCGCGTTCGTCGGCGTCCAGCGGGGGCGCGCCGTCAGCCAGCCCATCTCGCATGTCGATGACGTGGGCGAACTCGTGGATGACGACGTTGAAGACCGCGTCCGCGCCGAACTCGGCCGGGTCGTCGCTGACGGCGATGGCATTCCAGGTCAGCATCAGCGGGCCGCCTTCCATGGCTTCGCCGGCCAGCTCCTCGTCGTACTCGTGGACGACGCCGTCTTCGTCCTCGAAGCGCCGCTGCGCCACGACTTCGCCCTCGTGCATGACGATGCCGACGAAACCGTCATACCAGGATAGGCCCAGCCGCAGCACGGGCAGGCAGGCCTGGGCCGCGACGGCGACGGCGACTTCGTCGGTCACCTCGAAGCCGCCGACGCCGTGGAATTCCTTGGTCGACAGGAACAGGCTGGACAGCCGCCGCAGTTCAGTGAGGTCGTCCTCGCTGCGTTGGGCCAGGAAGGGGTAGCGCAGCAGGGTCAGCTGCCATAGCGCATCTGAAATCGCATGGCGTTCGACGGCGCGTTGCTCACGCCAGTTGCGCAAAGCTTTCAGGATCACAGGGAAAGGCGTTGCAGGCCGGCTGCGGACAGGCGGATGACGTCGCCGCGCGGTGGGGTGCCATCGAGGTCCCAGTCCGACAGCACGACGCGCCGCTGCCCCTCGCCCAGGTCATGCTCTGCCGGGCGATGCGTGTGGCCGTGGATCATCGTCGTCGCGCCGGCTTCGTTCAGCAGCGCGCGGCAAGTCTCGGCGTCGAGGTCGGTGGCCATCAGTTGCGCGGCTTGCGCCGCGCGGCTGCCTTCGCGCATCTGGCGCCCCAGCGCCTGGCGCGCTTCGAGCGGCTGCGCCAGCACCTGGGCCTGCCATTCGGGCGAGCGCACCTGGCGGCGGAAGGCCTGGTAGGCGGTGTCCGCAAGGCATTGCGCATCACCATGCACCAGCAGCCAGCGCTGGCCAAAGGCATCGAGCACCGTGGGATCGGGCAGGGCGGTCATGCCGGCGCCCGCCAGCAACTCCGCGCCGACAAGGAAGTCGCGGTTGCCGTGCATGAAGAAGAGATCCAGGCGCCGCGACGCATCGCGCAGCAGGCGTACGACACCGGCCTCGAAGGGCTCGTGCCGCGCGTCGTCGCCGACCCAGACCTCGAAAATGTCGCCGAGCAGCAGCACTGCTTGCGCGGGCGTCTGCGCAAGGTGCTGCTCGAGCCGGGCGGTCGTTGCCGGCGTGTCCGGCCCGAGGTGCAGGTCCGACAGCAGATCGATCTGCCGCCACTGCGCCGGGGCCGTCAGCGTGTGGATCAAACCTCGACGGCTTTCTCGATGATGACGTCTTCGACCGGCACGTCACCATGGCCGCCACGCGTGGCGGTCTTGGACTTCTCGATCTTGTCGACGACGTCCTTGCCCTCGATGACCTTGCCGAAGACGGCATAGCCCCAGCCCGACGGGCTCTCGGACTTGAAGTCCAGGAAGCCGTTGTTGGTCGTGTTGATGAAGAACTGCGCCGTGGCCGAGTGCGGTGCGTTGGTGCGCGCCATGGCCAGCGTGTAGTGGGCGTTCTTCAGGCCGTTGTTGGCCTCGTTCTGGATGGCCGCCTCGGTGGGCTTTTGATTCATGCCGACCTCAAAGCCGCCGCCCTGGACCATGAAGCCCTTGATGACGCGGTGGAACACCGTGCCGTCGTAGTGGCCCTTGCGGACGTAGTTCAGGAAGTTGGCGACCGACAGCGGCGCCTTCTCGGCATCCAGCTCAATGAGGATGTCGCCGTGGTTGGTGGTGAGTTTGACTTGGCTCATTTTTTGACGGGCTCAACGAGAGCCTTGGTGATGAAGATGGGCTTGACCGGGAAATGCTGGTGCATGCCGTGCGGCGTGACCTCGACGGCGCGGATCTTGTCGACGACGTCCATGCCCTCGATGACCTGGCCGAAGACGGCATAGCCCGACGCCGGATTGTCCGGCTCGCCGTCGAGCATGGGGTTGTCCACCACGTTGACGAAGAACTGCGAGGTCGCCGAGTTCGGG
>NZ_JBFUMO010000497.1:0-4333 GCF_054049355.1 Roseateles sp. P5_E11
CGTATTCCAGCGCGCGGATGAAGTCGGCGTCGAAGAACATCGCCTCTTCGTCGCCGGCATCCTTGTTGGCGACCTGGGCGTGGAAGCGCGCGGCCTGGTCCTCGGCGTCGTTCAGCTCGGAGAAACCGTTGGCGTACTCGCGGCCGGTGATGAAGAGCTCGAAGCGCTCAGTGATCTTGGGATTGGCATCCGACGCACGGGCCAGCGGCGAGACCTCGACGGGGTAGTCGATGATGAAGGTGGGCTCCCAGAGCTTCTCTTCGACGACGGCCTCGAACAGGCCGAACTGCAGCTCGGCCAGGCCCCAGCGGGCGGGCGCTTCTTCGCCGGCGGCCTTGACCTTGGCGCGCAGCACGTCGGCGTCATCGGCCTCGGCTTCGGTGAGGCCGGCGAACTGGATCAGCGAGTCGCGCACCGACACGCGCGCAAACGGCTTGTCCAGCGCCACCGGCTTGCCGGCATAGGTCAGCGCGGCGCTGCCGGTTGCGGCAATCGCCGCGTGGCGCAGCACGGCTTCCGTGAAGTCCATCTGGTCATGATGCGTCCAGTAGGCCGCATAGAACTCCATCATCGTGAACTCGGGGTTGTGCCGGACCGAGATGCCTTCATTGCGGAAGTTGCGGTTGATCTCGAACACGCGCTCGAAGCCGCCCACGACCAGGCGCTTCAGATAGAGCTCAGGCGCGATGCGCAGGAACATCTCCTGGTCCAGCGCGTTGTGGTGGGTCTTGAAGGGCTTGGCGTTGGCGCCGCCCGGGATCGGATGCAGCATGGGCGTCTCGACCTCCAGGAAGCCGTGGTCCACCATGAAGCTGCGGATGGCCGACACCGCCTTGGAGCGCGCCGTGAAGCGCTTGCGGGCGTCTTCGTCCGTGATCAGGTCGACATAGCGCTGGCGGTACTTTTGTTCCTGGTCAGTCATGCCGTGGAACTTGTCCGGCAGCGGGCGCAGGCTCTTGGTCAGCAAGCGCAGCGTCGTCACTGCGACGGACAGCTCGCCGGTCTTGGTCCTCATCAACGTGCCTTCGCCACCGATGATGTCGCCCAGGTCCCAGTGCTTGAAGGCGTCGTAGACCTCGGGGCCAACGTTGTCGATGGTCACGCGCAGCTGGATGCGGCCAGTGGCGTCCTGCAGCGTGCAAAAGCTCGCCTTGMCCATCATGCGCTTGAGCATCATTCGGCCGGCCACGCTGACCTTGACGGCTTGCGGTTCCAGCTCCTCGTTGGGCACCTCGCCGTACTGGGCCTGCAGGGGCTGGGCGCGGTGCTGGGGCTTGAAGTCATTGGGGAAAGGCACCGCTGTGGTGGCCCGCAGTGCGGCCAGTTTGCTGCGGCGCTCGGCGATCAATTGGTTGTCGTCGGCCTGAGCGGTCGAAACAGGAGTCGGAGTCGTTGTGGTCATTGCGGGCCTTCAGTCGAACCAGCGATTCTAGAATCTCGCGCCTTGATGACCTCCCACAGCCTGACGCGCGCCACTCTCACCTTGCTTGCCGGCAGCGCGCTGGCCCAGGCCGTGCCGCTTTTGCTGGGCCCCTGGATCGCCCGGCTGTACACGCCGGCCGAGTACGGCCAGTTCTCTCTGGTGTGGACGGTAGCCAGCAATCTGGCCGTTGTCGGTTGTGCGCGCTACGAGTTCGCGCTGGCGCTCGAGACGGGCGAAGAGGGCGCCGCGGCGCTGTTGGCGTTGTGCCTGCGCGTGCTGCTGGCGATGACGGCCATGGCCATCGTCGTCGGCGGGGCCTGGATGATCTGGGCGGATCTTCCCGTTGCCGCCGCGTTGCCGCCGGCCGTGCTGGCGGCCGCGGCCAGCCAGGCGCTGGCGCAATGGGCGGCTCGAGCCGGTCGGTTTGGCGTGCTGGCCTGGGGCCGTGTCGTGCAGTGGGGCGGCGGCGCCATTGCACAGGTTGGCTTCGGCCTGTTGCAGGCGGGGCCCTGGGGGCTGATCGGCGGCGCCACATTGGCCACGGCTGCTGCCGCAGCCCTGCAGGCGCAGCCGGCCCCCGCCCGCGGTTGGCGTGGCCTGCTGGCACCCCAGCCGCTGCGCGCCATGGCCGAGAAGCATCGCGACTTCCCGCTGCTGAACACGCCGCACGCCTTTGCCGGCGCGCTGCAGGACACCCTGGCCATCGCGCTGCTGACCGCCTGGCTGGGTTCGCCCGAGGCTGGCGCCTGGGCGCTGGCACTGCGCTATCTGAAGGCGCCGGCCAGCCTCGTCGGTGGCTCGCTGTCGCAGGCCCTCTACCCCCGCCTCACGCAGACCGAAAGCCGCAGCGAAGCCCGCGCCCTGGTGCGCAAGAAGCTGCTGCTGCTGACGGCCATCGCGCTGCCGCTGATGCTCGCGCTGCTGGCCTTCGGGCCATGGCTGTTCGCCACCGTCTTCGGCCCCGAATGGCGCGGCGCCGGCGAACTGGCCCGCTCGCTGGCACCCTATGTCGCGCTGCACTTCATCGCGTCGCCGCTGTCCGTCGTCACCATGGCCTGGGGTGCACAGGCCTGGGCGCTGAAGCTGGCGCTGGTCGGGCAGGCGATGTTCATCGGCGGGCTGGCGGCCGGCATCTACCTGGGCGGCCTGGCCGGTGCCGGCTGGGGCGTGTCCGCGGCGATGCTGCTCTACTTCGGCTACTTCTTCTGGGCACTCTGGACCTGGGAATGATGCGCGTATTCATCAACCGCCTGCGCCGCCGCTTGCTGAGGCTGCTCGGCTTTCGCATGCTCTTCGGCGAGGCCGGCGCGCCGCATTCGCGCATCGCACCCAGCACCTGCATCGAAGGCGAGGGCGGCCTGCAGCTGGCGGACCACGTCTTCATCGGCCAGTTCAATTTCATCGACGCGAGCGCGGGCCTGGTCATCGAAGAGGGCGTGCAGATCACGAACTTCTGTTCCATCGTGACCCACAGCACCCACAACGCCCTGCGCGTGAACGGCCGTCGCAGCGCGGTGCTGGGCGGCGAGCTGCCGGGCTACCGCAAGGGGGCGATCCGCCTGGGCGCCTACAGCTTTGTTGGCCCGCACAGCCTCATCGAACCCGGTAGCACGCTCGGCAAGGGTGCCATCCTGTGCGCTTATTCGCAGCTGCGCGGCGCCGCACCCGACTTCGCCATCATGGCCGGCCAGCCCGCCCGGCAGGTGGGCGACACACGCGAGCGCGATGCAGCCTTGCTGGCGCGCCATCCCGAGCTGCGTGAAGCCTACGAAGCCTGGGCCAAGCCATGCTGAGTGGCGGTATCAAGCTCGTCCTCATCGGTGATGGAGAAAGCCCCCACCTGCTGAAGTGGGCCCGCGCGCTCAATCCGCGTGTGCAACTGCACGCGATCTCGTCGCGCGGCTTCCTGCCCGAGTTCCATCATCTGCTTCCCGACGCACGCCGGCTGGCGCTGAACACGGCTCCCGACCATGGCGGCGGCAATGTGGCCCTGATCAAGATGCTGCCCAAGGTCGGTGCCTGGCTGGCCGATACAGACGCCGATTGGCTGCACGCGCACTACCTGACCTCCCACGGTTCACTGGCCTGGGCGGCCCGCATGGGTTGGCGGCTGCGCGCGCAGATCGCCGGCTCGGCCTGGGGCAGCGACATCCTCGTGACGCCGCAGCGCGGCGGCGCCTGGCGCTGGATGACGAAGAAGGTGCTGCGCRATTGCACCCTGACCACGTCGGACTCGGTCTACATGGCCGAGCGCATGCGCGAGCTGGGTGCGGGGGAGGTCATGACCTTCCCATTCGGCCTTGAAGCCATGCCCAAGCAGAACGCGAAGAAGCAGCCTTGGCTGTGCTTCGCGAACCGCGGCCTGGAGCCGATCTACCGGCCGCAACTCGTCATTGACGCGTTCCTGCGCATCGCGCGTCAGAACCCTGAAGCGCGCTTGGTCATTGCGAACGATGGCTCGTTACGTCAGTCGCTTGAAGATGAAACGGCTGCTCGTGGCTTACATGAGCAGATCACCTTCGTCGGCCGGCTGGATGCCGCCGCCCAGGCCTCGTACTACGCCCGTTCGACCTGGTTCCTGAGCCTGCCCGAGAGCGATTCCGTGTCGGTTTCGGTGCTGGAAGCGATGGCGCATGGCTGTGTGCCGCTGCTGTCCGAACTGCCTGCCAATCGTGAGTTGATTGGCGACTCGGCGCGTGGACTCATCGTCGGCTCGCTGGACGACCTGCCGGCGCGCATGGCAACGCTGGACACGACCAAGCTCGCCATCGCCAATCGCAACTGGGTCGCCGCCAACGGCCTCTTCGAGCCCCACGTGCAGCGCTTCCTGACCCGGCTCAAGGAGCTCACGCCGGCATGAGGATCCTTCTGGTCAACCATTACGCCGGTTCGCCTGCCCACGGCATGGAG
>NZ_JBFUMO010000498.1:0-4326 GCF_054049355.1 Roseateles sp. P5_E11
AGCATCTGATCCGCGCCTACCGACCGCAACTTCTGCCGCCCTGGCGCTTGCGCTAAGCCTCAATTCCGCGCTCGGTTGGACGCGCTGTTGCCAACTTCAGCAATTCTGCGGCTGCAACAGGTTCAGCGGCGGCCGACCTGCTCGACAGCAATGCTCAGAGTGGTCGGTTCAACCCCAGGAGCGCTCGCGGTCAACGTCGCCACGCCCTTTTCGCCGGTCGACTGGACGATCACCTGGGCCCAACCGTTGAATAGGCTGCGCTGCCACGGCGACGCCGCAGCGGTGGTCCGCATGCTGGCCCAGCGGCTCCCACCTACCGAGCGGTCAAACATCCCTTGCACACCGCCCTCAGGGGTCGGCAGCAGGTAGACAACGCTGTTCTGGTCCTTCAGCACACTGGGGTCCAGCAAGATGGACGGCCTACCGTCCATGGTCACGACCTTGGCCTCGAGGCCGTTGATGAAGACGCGCTGATCCTGACTCAGTTGATCCAGGAAAAGTATGGAGGCCTGTCCCTGGCCGAGGTCAGGTCGAGCGAACTCACCGCGCAGCGCCAGCCATGGCGTCGTGGGCGGTTGCTGCTCCGCAGGCAGCCATGCGGTGGGATCGCGCCAGGTGGGCAACCTTGAGGCGTCAAGCGCCGCCTCGCGATCGGGCCCCGGTAGGGCCAGGGTGCGCCAGCCGCCTACCTGTGCAAAGGAATGCCGTTCTGCAGGCCGGTCAGCCTCGTGCGACGAGGGGTCACCGTTGCCGACACCGATGACGCGGACCGGGCCGAAGACCTTGAACGAGACCAGGTCGGAGGCGGTCGGCACGAGTGCACCGGCCTTGTCGGCGACATTGACCCAGACCACCGCAACGTCAGTGCCATTGGCCTTCAACGCGGTCTTGTCACTGGTCAGTCGCACGGACGCTGGCGTGCCGGTCGTCTTGACGGAGGTCGAAGCGATCTGGCGACCGTCCTTGAAGGCCAGAGCGGTCAACGTTCCGGGTTGGTAAGTGACCCCCCAGCGCAAATGCGAATCGCGAACCAGCTTCTTGCGGCCGAGCGATCGCCCGTCTTGCAGCAACTCGACCTCGTCGCCGTTGCTGAAAACGCGCACGTCGACGACCTGCCCCTCGCGCCCCGGCCAGTTCCAGTGCGGGAGTATGTGGACCATCCACTCTCGGGTCCACCAGGCCTTGAGGTAGTAGGCGCTGTCCTTGAGCACGCCCGTCGTATCGATCATGCCGAACTGAGAGGACACGGCCGGCCACCCAAACGGCGTTGTCTCGCCGCGGTAGTCGAATCCGGTCCAGATGAACATGCCGCCCATCCACGGCCTCTCCTGCACCCGTCGCCACCCCTCTTCGATGCTCAGGCTGCTGCCGGGACGGCCTTGACGGTCGTAGGCGTTCAGATGCAACTTTGAAGGGTCGTCGATATAGATACCGCGTGTGGTCAGAGTCGACCCTTCCTCGGTCATCACCGCCGGCTTGTCCGGATGCGCGCGATGGAACTCGTCGACATTGTGCTGAGCGCCATAATTGAAGCCGATGACGTCGGCGCCGACCGAGGTGCCCTTGCCGGAACCACTCGTCGCGACGGTGGTGCGCCGGGTCGGATCCATGCGCTTGACCAGCGCGTTCATCTCGCGCGCCAGGTGCGTGCCCAACTCGCTCCACTCGAGCGCCCACTCTTCATTTCCCACCGACCACAGCACGACACTGGGATGGTTGCGATCGCGCTGGACCATGCGCTTGAGCTGGGAGACGATCTCGGGCGACGTCCCCATCATGCGGTGCTCGTCGATGACCAGCATGCCCAGCCGATCGGCTGCGTCCAGGAGCTCTGGAGTAGGTGGGTGGTGGGAAGCACGGTAGGCGTTGACACCGAAGGATTTCAATTGCCGCAGGCGCCACTCCTGCAGCTGATCGGGCAACGCGACGCCGACGCCCGCGTGATCCTGGTGGTTGTTCGTTCCCTGCAGCTTGACGACCTTGCCGTTCAGCAGGAAGCCTCGGTTGGCGTCGAAAACGACGGTGCGCACACCGAAGCGCGTCTCGTAGGTATCGACAACCCGGCCGCTTCGCGTGAGGCTTGTCCTGAGGACGTAGAGATGCGGATCTTCAGGCGACCACAGGCGAGCTTTGGCCAGCTTGAGCGTCTGCTTGAACTGACCGGTGGCGAACGCAGCCAGGTGCGTCGGCACCGGCTCGGAGCTGGCGACAACGCGCCCGTCCTCAGTCGTGACGTCATGGCTGATGGCGAAGTGCTCGTCGGTCTGGCCCTCGTTCCGCACATCCACGTCCACGTCAATGCGGGCCTGGTCGCCGCTCACCGACGTCCTGACAAAGGTGCCCCACTGCGGGACGTGCAACGGGGCCGTCTTCGTCAGCCAGACGTGGCGGTAAATGCCAGCGCCTTCATAGAACCAGCCCTCCTCAACGGTGGCGTCGGCGCGCACGGCGATGACATTCGAGCCGCCGTAGTTGAGGTAGTCGGTGATGTCGTACCTGAACCCGGAATACCCACTGGACTCGCGTCCGAGATAGTGGCCGTTGATCCAGACCGTGCTGTCGCGGTAGACGCCGTCAAACTCCAGCGCGATGCGCCGTCCACGATCACTGGCCGGGATGTCAAGGGTCTTGCGATACCAGCCTACCGAGTTGCCTGGGAACGCGCGGCCGATCGCCTTGGAGCCGTGGTTGGTGCTACCCCTCCCATCGAACGGCAACTCGACCGCCCAGTCGTGAGGCAGGTCGAGCTCACGCCATCCTGCGTCGCTGAAGGTCGCAGCGGCCGGGCCGTCGCCATAGCCGGCCTTGGCAAAGAAGAACGGCGCGAGGCCGTGACGGAAATCCTGCACCGGGTCGTACGGGTGGCCATAGGCGAACCGCCACCCCTTGTCAATGTTGAGCCGATCGCGCGTCTGCGCATAGACGGTCGATAGGGTCAGGATGAGGCCAACGGCCAGAAATGCTCGAACCCAGACCATGCAGTTCTTCAAGCGCATCAACATAGTGCCAACCTTGCTTCCTGAAGGGGTTTGACGTGAATCTAGCGTACCGGCCTGGCCCAGCGCTGCACGAAGGCGCAGTCCGGAACATGTCAAAAAAGCGGGGCTGAAGTTCCCGCTGACGCGATCACTTCGAGCCCCGTGCAATGCGGCCGGATGGACCGCTACGGATGAGACCTGGTACAGCACGCGCAGGTCCGGATGGACGGCGAGTGCTTCGGGTGACGAGTCGCGAGGGCGGCGTTGTGTAGAGCGTCGGCAGACGCCGCCCTACGTCGGGACTAATTCGGTTGCAGACGCAGCACGACGACGCCGTGTGCGGGCACTGTCGTGGCATAGGGCTTGGTGGTGTCGCCGATCGCGCCGGTCCACAGCTCAGTGAAGCTATGACGCTTCTTGCCGAAGTCGACATGGTTCTTGGTGAGCTCATCGTCGATCGGGTGGCTGGCCCAATCGAACCGGTAAGTGCGAGGTTGGTCCCCACGGTTCAGGAACATCACCGCCCATTCGCCCTTGGCCAGCGGCTTGGCGTACATGTCCAGCTGACCATCGTTCATGAAGCGCCAGGCCTGGATGCCGAGCTCGTCCTGGTTCACCGCAATGACCTGACGGTTCGTCAGGATCTTGCGAGTCGCGGCCGACATGGAGCGGATGTCGTTGCCAGCGATCAGCGGCGAATTCATCATCGCCCAGATCGAGAAATGCGCTCGGTCCTCGTCTTCGGTCATGCCCTTGCCGACCTCGAGCATGTCCATGTCGTTCCAACGACCGGGGCCCGAGAACTTGCGCAAGCCAGCCTGCTTGTCGAGGATGGGCAGGACACCCCACGACGACCAGGTACCGCGGTTGAAGTCACAGTCCCAGCACGGGTAGATGTCACCCGTGGTGCGCCATGAGTGCGCGACATCCCCGGCCCATTCCCACGGCTTGCCATCGCCCCATTCACACATCGAGAACAGGACCGGCCGGCCGGCAGCGCGCAAGGCGTCGCGCATGGTGGTGTAGGCCCCCTTGGGGTTGATTCCCTCGGTGTTGCACCAGTCGTACTTGAGGTAGTCGATGCCCCAACTGGCGTAGGTGATGGCGTCCTGGTATTCGTGGCCGCGGCTGCCGGGGCGGCCACCGCAGGTCTTGTCGCCGGCATCGGAGTAGATACCCAGTTTGAGGCCCTTGGTGTGGACGTAGTCGGCCAGCGCCTTCATGCCGGACGGGAAGCGCTTCGGATCCGCCTTGATGAAGCCCTGGGCGTCGCGGGTGCCGTGCCAGCAATCGTCGATGTTGACGTAGATGTAGCCGGCCTCCCGCATGCCGCTGCTAACCATCGCGT
>NZ_JBFUMO010000499.1:0-4313 GCF_054049355.1 Roseateles sp. P5_E11
TCACGACGCCGGGCGTCGGTCGGATACTGCACCGGATAAGCTCAGGAGAGCACCATGATCCCCAAGACCCTGCACATCATCTGGGTCGGCGACGAATCCAAGCGACCGGACAACTGCATTGACACCTGGCGGGTTCACAACCCCGACTGGCAGCTCAAGGTCTGGGGCAACGCCGACCTGATGTCCTACGGCTGGTACAACGCCGACCACATCCGCGCCATGTCCGGCCGCGAACTCAACGGCGTGGCTGACATCATGCGCTGGGAGATCCTGTTCCGCGAAGGCGGCTTCGTCGTCGATGCCGACAGCATCTGCCGCCGCCCGCTGGAGCCCTGGCTGTTCGACTGCGAGGCCTGCGCCTGCTGGGAGAACGAGATCATCCGCCCCGGCCTGATCGCCGCCGGCTATGTCGCCTCCGAGCCGCAGAACCCCTTCTTCCGCCAGCTCATCCTGGACGTGAAGGAAAAGGCGACCGTCATCGACCGAATGGCCTGGCAAAGCGTCGGCCCGCTGTTCCTGACCGAGGCGCACCGCCGCTACAACTACATCAACTTGACGATCTGGCCCAGCCACTTCTTCATCCCGCAGCACTACTCCGGCATCCGCTACAGCGGCAAGGGCCCGGTCTTCGCCGACCAGGAATGGGGCAGCACACGCAAGAACTACGACGAGCTGCATACACGGAGCCTGGCATGAGCGAGACGACGATTTCCACCGACACGGACCGCGGCCCCAAGCCGGCCCTGTGCCAGCCCGAGGGCCTGCCGCCGGTGTCGGCGCTGGAGCGCGCCCACTCGCCCTATTTCGTGCACCGCATTCCGGTCAGCCGCAACCTGATGGGCCACCCCCGCGTGGCGGTGCTGCAGGAGATGTGCCGCGGCAAGCGCGTGCTGCACGTGGGCTGTGTCGACTGGCCCATCACCGACCTGAACCGCTCGCTGCACCTGCAGCTCGACAAGGTCTGCCAGCTCGACGGTTTCGACATCCACGACGAGGCCTTCCCGCACATGCTGCCGCACCTGAAAGGCCGGCTGTTCTCGTCCTGGGACGACATCAAGGACCCCTATGACCTCGTGCTGGTGCCCGAGGTGCTGGAGCATGTGCCCGACGTGAAGGGCTTCCTGGAGCAGCTGGACCGCGTCGGCGCCAAGGAATACGTCATCACGGTGCCCGACGCCTACAGCTGCTTCGCGCGGCACTTCGACTACCAGACCGAGGCCGAGACCTTCGTCGAGGTCGTGCACCCCGACCACAACTGCTGGTACACGCCCTACACGCTGGCCAACGTCATCCACAAGTACACGACGCTGGACCTGCAGGGCATCTGGTTCTTCAACAACATCTCGCTGCTGGCCATTGCGCGGCGCAAGGCCTGAGAGGGTCATGCAGCCCTTCTTCTCGGTCGTCATGGCCACGCACAACCGGCCGGCCACGCTGGCGCGGGCTATTCGCTCGCTGCGCGCCCAGACCTGCGCGGACTTCGAGATCCTGCTGGTCGCCGATGCGCTGGACGCCGAGACCGCCGCCGTCGTCGCCCGCGATCTGGGCCCGGCCGACAGCTTCCTCAAGCGCACCGGCGCCAACGGCCCCGCCGAGAGCCGCAACCAGGGCCTGGCCCTGGCGCGCGGCGAATGGGTCATCTTCCTGGATGACGACGACACCTTCGAGCCCCAGCATCTGGCCACGCTGAAGCCGCACTGCGAGCGCCCGGATGCGCAAGTCCTGTTCACCGACATCACCGTCGTCACCGAAGACCGCCAGCAGCCGGGCATCCCCGAGCTCGGCCGCCAGACCACGCCGCTCGCCGGGGCGGATGTCAACACGCTGTGGGTCAAGAACTTCATCCCCCTGCACTGCCTGGCCTACCGCCGCAGCCTGCTGCAAGGGCTGAGCTTCGACGCCCATCTCGCCTCGCAGGAAGACTGGGACTGGTTGCTAGGCGTCTGCTCGCGCGCAATGCCCGTGCACGTTGCGGGCGGTGGCGCCGTCATGCACAAGGACTATGTGAACCCTGGTGCCCGCCGCGGCCAGCAGGAGGCTTCCAACAACACCACCGTGGTGCTGGACTTCCTTCACGTCTACCGGCGCTGGTCGGCACCGACGGCTGAGCTGAAGGCCGCCCGGGCGGGGCTGCTCAAGGGCGTGGGGCTGGCGTTGCCGGTGGAGTGGTTCTAGGGGTACGGCTTGGAAATCCCGGTCCTATAGTCGCGCCGCGCCGCGGCATTGCGCGGTCGCTGGAGCGCTGCCATGGCGGAGAAGCAGGCGAAGAAGCAGGCCAGGAAGCCGGTGAAGAGCCGTGCCATCGGGCCCAGTGCGGCGGCCAGGATCGGCGAGGTCGTGGTCGGCCCGGTTGCGCCGCCCATCGTGGTCGGCCCGACTCCGCCGCCCATCATCATCACGCCGGGGCCCATCCCACACGCCATCGAGTACGTCGGCAACCTGTTCAGCGGCAGCCGCCCCGGCGACGCGGTGGTGCGGCCAGACGACCTCGTGGCGCTGCGCATCGAGCTCGTCAATGTCGCCCGCAAGCCGGGCAGCAAACCGCCCGTGCTCGCCGCTAGCGGCAGCGGCGCGGCCTCGCTGATCGTCCACCATCCGCCGCAGTCCATCGCCGAAGAGGTGTTCTTCGAGCAGCAGGCCGCCGGCACCGGCACGCCCGACATGCCGCCGCCGCTCGACGGCAAGCCAGCGCCCTCGGCGGTGGTGCCGGACAACGAGGTCGACCCGCCGCCCATCCGCGCCCGTGCGGCCAACGAGTCGCGCGTCGTGTTCGAGTGGCCGGCCGGCTTCGAGTGCCCCTACACGCTGGACGGGCTGCTCGGCGCCATCCGCACGCTGGACATGCGTGTGCCACCCGGCGCGCTGCCGCGCCCGGCGCAGCGGCGCGTGCTGGAGCTGTGGCCGCGCTGGCAGCGTGCCGCCGGGGTGGTGGTGACCACCAAGGCCAAAGCCAAAGCGACCAGCATCACGGCGACCACCCTTCTGCCCGTGCAGGCCATGGCCGGCCTCACCGGGCCGGCGCTCAACGCCTTCAGCCTGCGCCAGACACAGATCGCCCGCCGCGGCGGTGAGGCCGCCCAGGCGACGCTGCGCCGGCGCCTGGGCGATGTGATCGGCAGCCAGGCCACGCTGCCCGACGCGGTGATCGTGGACATCACGCCACCCATGCGCATCCCGCCCAAGCCCGCGCTGCCCACCAGCACCCAGACGGCGATCGAACTGCCCTGGCGGCTCATCATCTCGCCGCACGATGGCGAGCACTGGCGGCATGCCACCAAGGCGGCCACGTMGCCCTACTCCGGCCACACCGAGCTGTGGCACACGCGGCTGCTCGGCCCCGCGGGTGTCGACTCGCCGGCCCCCGACGCGGGGCGCACGGTGCGCGCCGTCTGGGCCACCACGGGCTGGGGCCAGAAGGCGATGCAGTCGGCCTTCCCTTCCGGCTTCACGGAGCTGCCGGGGCCCGACGCGGGCAACCCCTTCGTCACCAGCGAGACGGCGCTATCGGACTACGACCGCTACCAGGTCACGCACCTGTCGTCGAACTTCTCGATGACGAACTACGAGCCCCAACCCATCGACACGCGGCTCCTGATGCTGTCCAGCCAGGGCGCCTGGCTCGACAGCCGCGGCGACTGGGAGCCGCCGGGGCTGGACGTGGAGAGCTGGGTGCACCAGGCCACGCAGGGCCGCGACCACTATGTGCGCGTCGTCTACCGCGGCGTGCTCTTCCCCTTTGGCCACCGCGCCGTGCTCATCAAGGTCAGCGAGCGCAAGTTCCACAAGCTGCCGGGCAACCCGGCCTATCTGCGCCAGCGCATGTTCATGATCGTGCGCGAGAAGATCAAGCACTACGACGACGCTGCCACGCTGCGCCCCTTCGGCGCAGGTGATGCAACCGTCGAGCACGAGCTGCCTTTCACCTCGGTGCGCATGCTGACGACGGTGACGCCCGATCTCGCCCAGCCCATCAAGACCCAGGTCGAGCCGGGCCTGGGCCAGTTGCTCTTCTGGCCCGCCACGGGCCCGGGCGATTCGCCAACGCCCTTCCCCTTCCGCATGGCAGGCACCGACCTGGACGGGCGTGAGGTGCAGTTCGAGCTGCCGCTGATCTTCATGTCCAACACCATGGCCAGCCCCCGGGACAAGGTCGGCAACAAGCTCGTGCCCAAGCATTCGGGCACCGGCGGCGCCGCGGACACGGCCAACCGCGCACTCACCGGCTGGCGCAAGTTCCAGATTGCCGACGCGGTGGACGACCCGCAGGGCACCGAGCGCGCCACCGCCCAGCTCAAACGCCAGCGCGTCACGCT
>NZ_JBFUMO010000500.1:0-4300 GCF_054049355.1 Roseateles sp. P5_E11
GGTTTGGACTGGGTGGCGCTGAACTGAGCCGGGCGGCGCGTCCGCATCAGGCAAAGTTTTGTAATCGCACTCGCAACACCGGTCAAAGCGTCGCGAAAAAGAAAAGAGCCGCCGCTGCTTGCGCAGCGACGGCTCTTTCCGTGGGGACGAAGCGATTACTTCGAAGCAGCGGACGCAGCAGCGTCGACAACAGCGCTGGCAGCAGCCGAGGCAGCTTCGGCAACAGCCGAGGCAGCTTCAGAAGCGGCGGGAGCCGGGGTCACGACCGCGGGGGCCTCAACCTTGGGTTCTTCCTTCTTGCTGCAAGCGGTCAGAGCAGCAGCAGCCAGCAGGGAAGCCAACAGGATCGACTTATTCATACTTGTCCTCAAACGTTTAAACGACGGTGCACACCATAATTTTGGGGTCGTGCGCCAGTGCTTTTTGCACACTAACGGCCGACCCCGACAGAACAAGACGCGGAAAACCTCGAGCGCTTCCCTCGCCTAGCCCGTGATTATAGGGGTTTGCACGTCACAAACACTCAGAGCCCCAAAGTCGTGGGCGCAAATGAGTCGCTGGAGCGTTGTGCGAGGGCATCAAACCATTCAAGGCCGCGCAGGCGCTCGGCCGGATCCAGGCTCAATTCGCCGCGCCATAGATGACGGTCGAAAAGCCGCAGGCTCAAGGTCGACTCGGCCCCGACAGCCAGCAGCAAGCTCGCCGGCGCTGCTTCGAGTCTGAGTTCCGGCTCGACGGCCCGAGCCGTCACGCAATGCGCGAAGTCACGGCGCCAGCGGACGAAGCGAGGGTGTCGGCGCACAACGTCGTCGTACTGCAGGGCCAGCAGGTGTAACTGGCGGCCGTTGCGGGCCCAGATGGTCAGGGCGGCCAGGGCCGCCGCTTCGGACAGCGGCCAGTCGACGAAGTCTGCGTCCCAGGCGTGCAGCTCACGACAAGCTTGTGCGCCCGCCCAGGCCAGGGTTTCGGTGAGCAGGCGCTGGAAATCGGCCCGGCCGGCAAAAGTTTGTGCGTTCATGGCGTCTGTGGCTGAACCCAGCCATCCTCGGTCCATTGGTCCAGCAGCTCGCGCGCGTCGGGAGACAGGCGCGCGACCTCGGCGGCCCCCAGCACCCGGTTGTCGGCCAGGCTGCGCATCAGCGCTGCGTCGCGGCCGCCAGCCCGAAAGCTCTCGCCGTTCAGGAAGACATGGGCAGCGTCGTAGAGCATGCGGCTGCGGCGGTCGAGCACCGCATCGCGGCCCGGCGCCAGGGGTTCGCCGGGCTCGAACCAGACGGTTGCCTTGGGCTCGGTCAGCGCCTCGCCCAGAGCCCGCTCCAGCGCCTGCGGCCGCTGCACGGCGGCTTCGACGGCGCGGCGGGCGAAATCCAGCAAGGCAGGCGGCACCCGGGCAGGCTCGGCGGTGGCCTCCTGGCGTGGGTCGGCGTAGAGCTTGCTGGCGCTGTCGACGTCATCCAGCAGTCGCGGCAGCAGCTCAGCCGCCAGACCCTCAACGCTCGACGCTCGAAAGCCAACCGAGCCGGTGATGCAGCCGGAGCCGACCGCGACGCCGTCATGCGCCCAGCCCGGCGGCAGGTAGAGCATGTCGCCCGGCTGCAGCACGAATTCCTCTTCGGCCTTGAAATTGGCAATGATCTTCAGAGGCACGTCGTCACGCAGCACGGCATCGCGCTGGGCGGCGATGCGCCAGCGGCGCTGTCCGGCGAGTTGGATCAGGAAGACGTCGTAGGAATCAAAATGCGGACCGACGCCGCCGCCGTCGCTGGCCACGGACAGCATCAGGTCGTCCAGCCGCGCTTCGGGCACAAAGCGAAAAAGGTCGAGCAGCGCGCGCCCTTCCGCCAAATGCTGATCCAGGCCTTGCACCAGCAGGGTCCAACCGGGTTTGCTCATCGCCGGCAGGCGCGCGATGGGGCCTTGCTTGAGCTTCCACTCGCCATCAAAGGCGGTGACGAGGCGGGACTCGACATCGTCGCGCGCCGCAAGTGCGGCCAGCTCCTTCAGCGAAGCCGGCGACGGCGCGGGATTGAAGGCCTGGCGCACGAGCAGCGGCTTCTTCTGCCAGTGCTTGTGCATGAACTGCTCCGGGCTCAGGCCGGCGAGCATCGCTGTGGGTAAGGCAATCTGCATGCCTTATTGTGCCGAGGGTGGTGTGGGAAAATCTCTCCCATGCAAGCGACCCGCCCCTGTGTTGTCTCCCTGCGCTGGAGACTCGAAGATGCCCAAGGCCAGCTCATCGACGAGCTGGCCGAGCCCATGGAATTCCTGCTGGGGGGTGACGACCTGTTTGCCAAGGTCGAGGAAGCGCTGGAGGGCCAGGAGGTCGGCTTCGAGACCAGCCTCGCACTGCAACCCGAGGAGGCCTTCGGCGACTACGACTCCGGCCTCGTCTGCTTCGAAGCCCGCGGGCTGTTCCCGGACGGCGTCGAGCCCGGGCTGCAGATCGAGGGCCTGCCCGAAGGCGCCGCTACCGAAGGCATGCCCGAGGACGTGGTCTACACCGTCACCGAGGTCTACCCTCAGCATGTCGTGCTCGACGGCAATCACCCGCTGGCCGGCATCGGCCTGCGCATGCACCTGACGCTGCTGGACGTGCGCGCGGCCACCGAGCAGGAGGTCGAGGCCGGTTCAGTTGGCGAGCCTATCTTCATGGTGCAGACCGGCGCGCCGCCGGACGAGCAACTGCATTGAGGCCCCTCGACCAGCCTCGCGCCGCTGAACGCGGGCGAGTCTGGTCGGTCCCCCGCGGGGACGGCGATGCTTGCGGCATCGAGCCGCACGCACATCGCCTTGCGGGCCGGCTAGGGAGCGGCCCGGCGCTCGGCCCGAAATACGGTTCAGTGCGCGCGTCTTGGCGCCCTGCTTATGCCTTGCCGGTCGAGCCGAAGCCGCCTGCTCCGCGTTCGGACGAGTCGAAGCTGTCGACGCGACGGAAGGTCGCCTGCACAACCGGCACGATGACCAGCTGCGCGATGCGCTCGAAGGGCTTGATGACGAACTCCGTCTGGCCGCGATTCCAGCAGCTGACCATGAGCTGGCCCTGGTAGTCGCTGTCGATCAGACCGACCAGGTTGCCCAGCACGATGCCGTGTTTGTGGCCCAGACCCGAGCGCGGCAGGATGATGGCCGCCAGGCCCGGGTCGGCGATATGGATGGCCAGGCCCGTAGGGATCAGCGTCGTCTGGCCGGGAGCGAGCGTGATGGGCTCACTCAGGCAGGCGCGAAGGTCGAGGCCGGCGCTGCCGGGCGTGGCGTAGGCAGGGATCTGCTCGGCCATGCGGGCGTCGAGCACTTGCAAATCAATCGGGGTCATCAGAGTCTTTTGGAAAGTTCGGTCATCAGCTCGCGCGCCAGGCTGAGCTTGTCGGCCCGGGGCAATTCGCGCTGGCCCTGCTCGTCGATGAGCAGCAGCGCGTTGTCGTCGCGGCCGAAGGTGGCCGGGCCGAGGTTGGCGACGATGAGCGGGATGCCTTTGCGGCGGCGCTTGGCGTCGGCGTGTTCTGCGAGCTTTTCGCTTTCGGCAGCAAAGCCGACGCAGTAAGGGGGCATGTGCAGCTTGGCAACCGCGGCGAGGATGTCCGGGTTCTCGGCCATCGCGATGGTCGGCGCGGTCGCACCGCCCTCGGCTTTCTTCAGCTTGTGTTCGTGCGCCTGGGCGGGGCGCCAGTCAGCCACCGCTGCCGTCGCGATGAAAGCATGCTGGTGGGTGGCAAGCGGCAGCACGGCGTCGAACATCTGCTGCGCACTCTGTACGTCGATGCGCTGCACGCCGCGCGGTGTCGCCAGGTGCACTGGGCCCGCCACCAGCGTGACCTCGGCGCCGGCCTCGGCCGCAGCGCGGGCGATGGCGAAACCCATCTTGCCGCTGCTGTGGTTGGTGATGCCGCGCACCGGGTCGATGGGCTCGAAGGTCGGGCCGGCCGTGATCAGCAGCTTCTTGCCCAGCAGCGTCTTGGGCGCGAGGAAGGCCTCGACGTCGTCGAAGATCTCCTGCGCCTCCAGCATGCGGCCGTCGCCGATCTCGCCGCAGGCCTGGTCGCCGTTGGCGGGGCCGATGACGGTCGCGCCGTCGGCCTTGAGCTGCGCGACATTGCGCTGTGTGGCGGGATGAGCCCACATCTCTCGGTTCATCGCCGGCACGACCAGCAGCGGGCACTCAGCGATGCGGCGGGCCAGCGCCGTCAGGCTGACGAGATCGTCCGCCCTGCCCTGCGCCAGCGCGGCGATGGCATCGGCACTCGCAGGCGCCACCAACATCACATCGGCCTCGCGGCTGAGGTTGATATGGGCCATGTTGTTG
>NZ_JBFUMO010000501.1:0-4288 GCF_054049355.1 Roseateles sp. P5_E11
CTCGTGGCCGCCGCTGCAGCCGCACTGCCCTTGCTGGCCGACCTGTATCCCGAGAGCCGCACGATCTTCCTGTTCCTCGACTACAGCGACGACCTCTCCAAGCTTGAGCGTGCCCGCATGCTGTATGACGGCTGGAAAAGCATCCAGGAAAGTCCTTGGGTCGGTGCCCTGGGTAGCCATAAGCCTGGCGAGCACATTCACAACGCGCTGTCCGCGTGGGTCGACCTAGGGCTCCCTGGTTTCGCGGCCTATGTAGCACTCATCGTGCTGCCCCTCATCGACCTCTGCCTGTTGCGACGTGCGGATCTCAACGACCCGGACTATCAGCTAGCTGTGTCGTTTGCTTTTCTGGTGGCACTGTTCGCGATCACCGCCAAACACTACACGCACCAGCTGCTACCTCTGGCCGTCGGTGCCTATGCACGCTATTTGATGATGCATCGCCATGGCGGCGCATCGGCGCAGCTCCGCTCGGCCTAAGCGCATCATGCTTACCTACCTTTGGTCCAAGTTTCTGAAGATCGCTCGTGGTGCAGCGATCCGTGACAGCACGATCCACCGCACTTCACGCGTTCATGCCGGAAGCGCCGTAATCAGTTGCCATGTGGACCGGCATTCATTCATCGGCTATGAGTGCGCGCTGCTCAACGTGGAGGTGGGGCCGTTCTGCTCGCTAGGCAGCCATATTCGCATCGGCGGCGTTGGTCACCCGAGCCATTTCGTATCGACGAGCCCGGTTTTTCTCTCACACAAGGACAGCGTAAAGGCCAAGTTCGCAAGGCACGAGTACCTACCCTCGCTCAGAACGACTATCGGTKCCGACGTCTGGATAGGTGACGGCGCCTATATCAAGGCAGGGGTCCACGTCGGCCATGGTGCGATTGTCGGCATGGGCGCCGTCGTGACCCGCGACGTCACGCCATACGCAGTTGTCGCAGGCAACCCGGCGCGGGTGATCCGCAATCGATTTGAGGCTCCCRTCATTGACGGCCTGCTTCAGAGCCAGTGGTGGAACTGGCCTGAGGAAACGCTGAGTGAGTTCGGCCCTGTCATGAACGACCCTCATGCATTTCTCGCGAAGCTGCACAGCAAATGAAGATCGTCCACGTCTGCCTTTCTTGCTTCTACATTGATGGATACGGCTACCAAGAGAATCRCCTCCCGGCCGAACACGTCAAGGATGGCCATGACGTCACGATCATCGCGTCGACGGAATCATTCGACGAGCAGCGCATGCCCTGCTATTTGCAGCCTGGTGACTACATGGGCACCGACGGTGCGCGCGTCATTCGGCTGCCCTATCGAAGGTTCATCCCCACCAAGCTGGCCCCAAAGATTCGAGCCTATCCGGGCGTGCGCCCACTTCTGGACGCACTCAGCCCGGACGTCATCCTCTTTCATGGCCTGTGCGCGTGGGAACTGTTGACGGTGGCCCAGTACGTCCGGGAACACCCTCAGGTCAGGCTCTTCGCAGACTGCCACGAGGACTTCAACAACAGTGCTCGCGGTTGGATTTCCAAGTACCTCCTGCATGGCGCGTTCTACCGGCCGATCCTGCGCAGCGCCCTAGACGTGGTGAAGGAGGTTCTCTGCATCACAGTCGAGTCGATCCAGTTTTCCGAGCAGTTCTACAAGGTGCCCAAGGACAAGATCGTGCTGTTCCCTCTCGCCGGGCACATCCATGGTGACGAGGACTACGAAGCACGACGTCAGCGCGTCCGAGAACTGCATGGAGCAGGGCCTGGCGATGTCGTGATTGTTCAATCAGGCAAAATCACGGCCAACAAACTATTGCCGAGAGCTCTGCGCGCCTTCATTKGGACGCCCGCTGAACACCTGAAGTTCTGGATCRTCGGCCAAGTTGTTGACGATCAAAAAGAGTGCCAGGCTTTGATCGATTCGGATCCGCGAATCGCGTTTCTCGGCTGGAAGTCGCCGGATGAGTTGGAGGACATCCTTTGTGCGGCGGACGTCTTCTTGCAGCCCAAAGGGCAGACCGCCACGACCCAGACGAGCATGTGCTGCCGCTGCGCAATCCTGGTCGATGACGTCCCCAGTCACCGCGCACTTTTCGTGGACAACGGTTTCCTGATCAATGAACGTACGACGTTGGCGAACAGTTTGACAGCGATTGCCGTGGCCCCGGAGGCCGTCGATGCCATGAAAAAGAGATCTCTCCAATTCGCGCGTGAGCATCTGGACTACGCCCAACTCGCCAAGCGAATCCGTTGATCCGCGAAAGACCGACAGACAACTACTGAGTGCCACGGCCTTCAACAGTCCTTTCAGGCACCAACAAGGCGAACTCCGAAGTCGCTATATCCAACTGGTTTTTCCAAAATGCGCCCTTACCAAATCTGTTCCAACTGCATCATGGACACGTCCGACTCCGGCATCGTGTTCGACGAGCGCGGCTGGTGCGACTACTGCAACAACTACCACCGCAACGTCCTGCCCAACTGGCACACCGACGAGCGCGGTGAGCGCGAGATCATGGCGCAGGTCGAGCAGATCAAGCGCGACGGCAAGGGCAAGGACCATGACTGCCTGATCGGCCTGTCCGGTGGCGTCGACAGCTCCTATGTGACCTATCTGGCCAAGGAAAAGTTCGGCCTGCGTCCGCTGCTGTATCACGTCGACGCCGGCTGGAACTCGCAGCAGGCGGTCAACAACATCGAGAAGCTGGTCGACGGCCTGGGGCTGGATCTTTTCACCGAGGTCATCGACTGGCCCGAGATGCGTGACCTGCAGCTGGCCTTCTTCAAGGCCCAGGTGCCGCACCTGGACACGCCGCAGGACCACGCCTTTTTCGCGGGCCTCTACAACTTCGCGGCCAAGAACAACGCGAAATACATCCTGACCGGTGCCAACTACTCGACCGAGTGCGTTCGCGAGCCGCTGGAGTGGCATTACCACGCGTCCGACGTGCGCCAGCTCAAGGACATCCACCGCCGTTTCGGCACGCGGCCGCTGAAGAAGTTCCCGCTCGCGGGCATCTTCCGCTTCAAGATCTACTACCGCTTCTTCAAGGGCGTGCAGGTCGTCAAGCCGCTGAACTGCGTGCCCTTCTACAAGGAAGCGGCCATGGACGAACTGGTGGACAAGTTCGGCTGGCAGAAGTACGCGCACAAGCACTACGAGTCGCGCTTCACGCGCTTCTACGAGGGCTACTGGCTGCCCAGCAAGTTCGGCTACGACAAGCGCCGCGCGCATTTCTCCAGCCTGATCCTGACCGGCCAGCTCAAGCGCGAGGACGCGCTCGCCAAGATCGCCATCCCCGCCTATGACGAGGAAACGCTGGCGCATGACTTCGAATACATCGCCACCAAGCTCGGCCTGACCGTCGCCGAGTTGCAGGCGCTGCACCGCGGCGAGCCCAAGACGTACAAGGACTACGCCAACGACATGGCCATCATCGATCTCGGCACCCGGGTGCTGCGCGCGCTCGGCGTGCAAAGGGCCATCATTCGATGATCACCATCGTCAGCTACGGCGTCGGCAATATCGGTGCGCTGGCCACCATGTACAAGCGCATGAGCATCCCCACGCGCTTCGCGACGACGGCCGCCGAGATCGAGGACGCCACGCATGTCATCCTGCCGGGCGTCGGCGGTTTCGACGATGCGATGAACCGTCTCAACGCCTCCGGGCTGCGCGAGCCGCTGGATGCGATGGTCGCCCGTGGCGGCGTGCCGGTGCTGGGCATCTGCGTGGGCATGCAGATGCTCGGTGAGTCCAGCGACGAGGGCCAATGCCGCGGCCTGGGCTGGGTTCCCGGCCAGGTGAAGCATTTCGACAGCACCGGCAGAACAGCCGGCCTGCCGCTGCCGCACATGGGCTGGAACGACGTGAACCCGGTTGCCGGCACGCCGCTGTTCAAGGGCCTTGAGACCGACGCGCGCTTTTACTTTCTGCACTCCTATTACTTCGAGTGCAGCGACCCGACCCATGTCGCTGCTCGCGCCGAGTACGGCTCGACGTTCGCGGCTTCGGTGCGCAATGGCTGCATCTACGGCATGCAGGGCCACCCCGAGAAGAGCCACCATTGGGGCGCGGCCATGCTGAAGAACTTCGCCGAACTGGAGTCTTCGACATGCTGAGGCCGCGCATCACCCCCTGCCTGCTCGTGCACGAGGGCGGCCTCGTGAAGACCGTCGGCTTCAAGGACCCGAAGTACGTCGGCGACCCGATCAACGCGGTCAAGATCTTCAACGAGAAGGAAGCCGACGAGCTCGTCGTCCTCGACATCGACGCGACGCGCAACGGCGTCGAGCCCGACTACAAGCTG
>NZ_JBFUMO010000502.1:0-4285 GCF_054049355.1 Roseateles sp. P5_E11
CAAGGTCTTGCGTTCCTCGGCGGGCTCAAAGGGGGGGAGAAAACCACCTCGGTGCGAACGGCTTTCGGGTTTGGCTGTTGGCTGTTCGGCTGTTCCGGGGCTCCCCCTTGGAGGAGCCGAGAAGCGCAGGGCGGCGAGGCGTGCGCGMAGCGCACTTCGTCAACTGACTTCGCGCAGCTGTYTGACCGCAGCGTAGCGAAGGGAGTTCTGCGCGAGCCTCGTCGTCCGAGCATCGCAGGGRACCCCGCAGCGAAGCGAAGGGGCGACGGAACGGGGGCGATTTCTTTGCTTACTTTCTTGTTCGCACAAGAAAGTGAGTCGGCCGCCGGGACGAACTCCCGGCTGGGCCTCGGCACAAAGACACAGCTACGAAAAGGCCACCACATCAGCTGCTTGCCGCGCTGGCACCCGACGCCGCCGCATCCGCCGCACTCGGCGGCGCCAGCAGCACCTTCTCGCCGGCCTTCAGGCCATCCAGCACCTGCACCTTGGCGCCGTCCTGCAGGCCCACCTTGACCTGCCGCGGCGTCTGCTTGTTCGCCGCGTCCAGCACCTGCACCGTGAAGCGACCGTCCTTGCCGCGCTCACCGAGCGCGACGATGGGCATGGCCAGCACCTGCTTGGCCGAGCCGGTCTCGATGTCGACCTGCACCGTCATGTCGCTGAACAGCGCCCGCTCGCGGTTGTCCACCTCGAACAGCACGTTGTAGAACACCGCATTGCCCGCGCGCTCCGGCACGGGCTGGATGACGCGCACCTTGCCCTCGTAGCGCTTGCCTTCGCCCGACAGCGTGGTGAAGCGCGCCGTCTGGCCGACCTTGATGGCCTGGATGTCGGCCTCGGGCACCTTGGTGCGCACGGTGATGGTGTCCAGATCGGCCAGCGTCAGGATGACGGGCGTGATCTGCACCGAGATCAGCGTCTGGCCCACCTGCACGGGCAGGTTGACGACGGTGCCATTCATGGGCGCGGTGATGCGCGTGTAGGAGAGGCTGACCTTCTTCTTGTCCAGCTCGGCCTGCAGGCGCGTGAGGTTGGCGGCCTGGCCACGCAGATCGGCTTCGATCTTGGCGATGTCGATCTCGGCCTTCTCGGCTTCGTTGCCCGAGGTGGCCTGGCCAGCCAGCAGGCGCTGCTGGCGCTTGAGTTCGCGGCGGGCGGCTTCGGCGTCGACGCGGCGGCTGTCGATAGACGCGCTGGCCTGGGCCACGGCGGCTTCGGCTTGCGCCACGTCGCTGCGCGCCAGCTCGGGGTCGAGGCTGACGAGCAGGTCGCCCTTCTTGACTTGCTGGCCCAGCTCGATGTGGATGGTCTGGACCTGGCCGCTGACCTGGGCGCCGACGTCGACGCGGGTCTTGGCCTGAAGCACGCCGGCGGCCTGCACGGTCTGGGTCACGTCAGCCAGGGCGACGACGCCGCTGGGCGGAGGGGGAGGCGGGGGCGGTGTGCGAGTGAACCACCAGGCGGCGCCAGCGGCAGCGAGCACGGCGATGACGATCAGGCGCACGCGCCAGCGTTTCAGAAAAGAAGCTTTCATGTCCCTCCCAGGACGATGGGGTCTTATTCGCCCCTTCCGGCCGGCATTGGCGTGATGGGTCGGCTAGCGTAGCAGTTGAACGGAGCCTGGCGGCCCCACTTCACACATCGTCGTGAGTGAAGCGCCGCTTGGCAAAAGTCATGTGGGGTCAGGGCTTGAGTACTTCAAGCCGTGCACTCAGCGGCTGTGCGAGGTCAGCCGGGCCAGCGGCGAGGCCATGCTCACTCCGGGGGCCGCCGTGCTGGCRCCGCGTGCAGTCTTGCCGTCGTCGTCCTCGCCGCCGACGGTCAGCGCGGCGATGCTGTCGGGGCTGCGGCGCATCGCCACGCCCACGGCGAGGATGTCGATGACCAGCAGGTGCAGGATGCGGCTGACCATCGGCAGGTGGGTGGCGATGTCCTCGATGTGGTCGACGATCAGCGTCGCATCTGCCTTCTTGGCCAGCGGGCTCTGGCTGGCCGTGATGGCCACGACCTTGGCGCCGCGTTCCTGCGCCTTCTCGACGACGGACAGCAGCTCGGGCAGGCGGCCGCCGCTGCTGATGACGACGGCCACGTCGCCCTCGCGCAGCACATCGGCGGCCAGCAGCTGCAGGCGCGGGTCGGTGTAGGCGCCGCAGGGCATGCCAAAGCGCAGGAATTTGAACTGCGCGTCCTGGGCGACGACGCCGTAATGGCCGAGGGCGAAGAACTCGATGCGGTGAGCCGACAGCAGCATGTCGATGGCGCGGTCGATGGTGTCGCGGTTCAGGTGGCTGCGCACCTGCAGGATGGCGCTGGCGGTGTTGCCTAGCACCTTGGCGCCCAGCTCCAGCATGGAGTCGTTGGTGTTGACCTGGGTGTGCGTCACCGGCACCGTGCCCGTCAGGCCGGAAGCCAGGCGCAGCTTGAAGTCGGACAGGCCCTCGCAACCCAGCGAGCGGCAGAAGCGGATGACAGTCGGCTGGCTGACACCGGCGGCGCGGGCAATCTCGGCGATGGGGTCGTTCAGCACCGAGCGCGGCTGGGCGAGCACCAGGTCAGCCACGCGCAGCTCGGCGGGTGACAGCTCGCTGCGGGCGCGGCGGATCTGGCCGAGGATGGCCGAGCCGGGCGAGGCCTGCAGGTTGCGCAGCTGGTTTTCAAGAATGGCCGAGGCGCCCTTGAAGGTGGCGTGCTCGGCCGTGATGACGAAGGTCGGGATGGCCGACACGTACTCGCGGAAGCGCCCCTTGTCCTCGAAGCGCTCGCGAAACGGGCTGCGGTCGAAGTACTCGCCCAGGCGCGGCACGATGCCGCCGCCGATATAGATGCCACCCAGCGAACCCAGCGTGACGGCCAGGTTGGCCGCGCAGGTGCCAAGCAGGCCGCAGAAGACTTCCAGTGTTTCCAGGCACAGCGCGTCGCCATCCTCCAGCGCGCGTTGGGTGATGGCAGGCGCCTGCAGCGGCTCGGTGGCCACGCCGTTGCGGTCGGCCAGGGCCTTGTAGATCAGCTCCAGGCCGGGGCCGGAGATCAGGCGCTCATAGGAGACGTGGTCGAGCGTCTTCCAGGCGAACTTCAGGATGTCCATCTCGCGCTCATCACGCGGGCCGAAGTTGACGTGGCCGCCCTCAGTGCCGAGCGCAATCCAGCCTTCCCCGGCCGGGATCAGCCCCGACACGCCCAGGCCCGTACCCGCGCCCAGCAGGCCGATGACGCTGGGTCGGCGCGCCTGGCCGCCGCCGACCTGGTGCACATCCACTTCGGCCAGCCGGGGCAGGGCCATGGCCAGGGCGGTGAAGTCGTTGACGACGACGAGGGTGTCCAGGCTCAGGCGCTGGCGCATCTCGTCGATGGAGAACTGCCAGTGGTAGTTGGTCATGCGCACCCGATCGCCTTCGACCGGGTTGGCGATGGCGATGGCCGCATGCGCGATTTGCTGTGCGCCGCCGTCCTGCCAGCTCAGGCCTTGCAGATAAGCGCGCACGGCGGCGTGGAAGTCGGCGTGGTCGGCGCAGCGCAGCGAGGCCATCTGCGTGAACTCACCCGGGCCGATTTCCAGCGCGAAACGGGCATAGGTGCCGCCAATATCGGCAAGCAGGCGGGGGCTGTCGAAACGGGGCATGGGCGCTGAAGGAACCTGAGGAAAGACGGGCGATTATCAGCAGGCGCGCAGGCGACCTGCCTTGGACCCTTTCGGGGGCGATTCCTGGTGTGGAAGCTCAAACAGGTTGTAGCTTCACTACAGATCCTCGGCAATCGAGTTTCCCCAGGGCGATGGCTGGCTTGCCGGGAGTTGAAAGCGGTTTCTCATTCGAGATTTGATTCCAAGGGCGAGTATGTATTGTCGATTTGATGTAGTTTTGCTACCGTCCGCCGCGACCGTCATTTCACCCTTTTCAGCCCTGTGTTTGCCACTGTCCGACTCCTGAATATCCGCTGCCTTGCGCCCCTCCTTGTTTCGGGAGTTCCTGTATGAGTGCCGCCTACCCTTGGTTGGTGGCCGACGTCGGCGGCACCAATGCGCGTTTCGGCACCGTTGCCGGCCCCGGCGCCGCAGTGGAAGACGTGCGGGTGCTGTCGGTGGCGGGCCATGCGGGCCCGGCGGCCGCTGTCCGCGCTTATCTGCAGGGGCAGCCCGCCGGCAAGGCCGAGCCGCAAAGTGCGGCCTTTGCGCTCGCGACGGCGCTGGACGGCGATCACATCGAGCTGACCAACGGTGCCTGGAGCTTCTCGCGCGCCGGCACGCAGGCCGAACTGGGCCTGAAGACGCTGCTCTGCCTGAATG
>NZ_JBFUMO010000503.1:0-4285 GCF_054049355.1 Roseateles sp. P5_E11
GACGACGGCAGCATGGTGCTCGTCGCCAGCGTCGAAGTTGCGGCCCGTCCAGCGCACCCAGCCGATGACCGACTGGTGCACGCGGTTGCCATGCCTCAGGGGCTTGAGTTGCTCACACAACAGGGCCAGCAGCACCGCGAAGAAATTCATGGGCCGGGATGATAGTGGCGCGCTCAGGCGCCGCTGAGAAGACGATAGAAGTTGCGCAACATCGCGGCGGTCGCGCCCCAGATGAAGTACTCGCGTTCGGGCCCTTGCCAGGGCATGGACAGAAAGCGCCGCTCGGCGCCCGCGAACTCGAAACGGTGGTGGCGGTGGTGGGCCGGATCCATCAGGAAGGCCAGTGGCACCTCGAAGGCTTCGGCAACCTCGAAGTCGTCCAGCGTCAGCGTGAAGCCCGGCTCCACGAGGGCCACCACCGGCGTCACCTGGAAGGCCGTCACTGTCGAATAGACCGGCAACTGGCCAATGATCTCGATGTGCTGGCGCGACAGGCCGATCTCCTCCTCGGTCTCCCGCAGCGCGGTCGCGACGGGACCATCGTCCTCGGGCTCGACACGGCCGCCGGGGAAGCTGATCTGGCCGGCGTGATCGCGCAGATGGTCGGTACGCCGGGTCAGCAGCAGGTTCAAGCCTGCCTCTCGCTGCACCAGCGGGATGAGCACAGCGGCACCAGACGGCTCGCGATTGGCGAAGAGACCCCCGTCGCCGACGAACTCAGGCGTCCAGGCCGCCACCTCCGCCAGGCGCGCCCGTATGGCCGAAGCCGTCAGCGCCAAGTCTGGCACTGCCGGGAGATGATCATCGATGCTCGTGACCGGCACGAGTTGGGGCTGGGTGATAGCGGGGCGGGTCATGCGACAGAAAAACAAAAGCCGCCGAGAGCGTACGCCCTGGCGGCTTTGGCGGTAGGAACCGGCTGATTAAGCCAGCTTCTCTTTGATTCGAGCCGACTTGCCCGAACGCTGGCGCAGGTAGTACAGCTTGGCGCGACGGACGTCACCGCGGCGCTTGACTTCGATCGTGGCGATCAGCGGGCTGTAGAGCTGAAAGGTCCGCTCGACGCCTTCGCCGCTGGAGATCTTGCGGACGATGAAGCTGCTGTTCAGGCCGCGATTGCGCTTGGCAATCACGACGCCTTCGTAGGCCTGCACGCRCTTGCGGGTGCCTTCAACGACGTTGACGCTGACGATCACCGTGTCGCCAGGGGCGAAGGGCGGGATGGTCTTGTTCAGGCGAGCAATTTCTTCTTGCTCAAGGGTTTGGATCAGGTTCATCTGTACTCCTGGAGATCTTGGCGAGACGCTATTTATCGGGATGTTTGCAGCTGGCTCCCTGTATAGGACCCAGCCACTCGCCCCGCCAGAGGATCGGACAGCCCGCTAGTGTAGCCTGGGCCGCGGGTTTAGCCTAGAGCTTGGCCAGGAAGGATTCATCGGCCTTGCTGAGGCGGCCGGCGGCGCGGGCGGCGGCAATCAGGTCGGGCCGGCGCGCGGCCGTCAGCACCAGAGACTGCTCGCGGCGCCAGCGCCGGATGTCGGCGTGGTGGCCCGACAGCAGCACGGGCGGCACGCCGCGACCATCGGCCAGAACTTCGGGGCGGCTGTAGTGCGGGCAGTCCAGCAGGCCATCAGAGAAGCTGTCCTGCTCGTGGGATTTGGCGTCGCCAAGGACCCCCTCCTGCAGCCGTGCGACGGCGTCCAGCAGGGTGAGCGCCGGGAGTTCACCACCCGACAGCACGAAGTCGCCCAGGCTGAGTTCCAGCGTTACATGACGGTCCAGCACGCGCTGGTCAATGCCTTCGTAGCGACCGCAAAGCAGGATGGCACCCGGGCCCGCAGCGAGATCCTGCACGCGGGCCTGATCGATTCGCGCGCCGGTCGGGGTGAAGTGGATGACGACGGGCGCCGCCTCGCCACGATCCGCCTTGACGGCGGTGAGCGCCTTTTCAAGCGGCTCGGCCAGCATGACCATGCCTGGGCCGCCGCCATAGGTGCGGTCGTCGACGCGGCGGTAGTTGTCCTCGGCGAAATCGCGCAGCAGCCACAGGCGCACGTCGACCTGACGGCTCTCGAAGGCGCGCCGCGTGACGCCATGCGTCAGATGCGGCGCGAACAGCTCCGGGAAGATCGTCAGGACATCGAAGCGCATGGCTTCGGTCAGAAGTCCAGGCCCCAGTCGACGCGGATACGCCGGTCTTCCAGGCTGACGTCGTCGATGAAACGCCCGACGAAGGGGATCAAGCGCTCCTGGTCCGGCTTGGCGGGCTCTTCCACTCCTGGCGGCAGGATGCGCAGCACGGCATGCGGGCCGGTGTCGATCAGGCCGATCACTCGGCCCAAAGCCTCAGACTCGCGATTGATGACGTCCAGGCCGATCAGGTCAACCCAGTAGTACTCGCCGTCGGGTGTGCGCGGGAAGTCACTGCGGGGAATGTAGATCTCGTGGCCACGCAGCGCTTCGGCGGCATTGCGGTCGTCCACCCCTTCGGCGACGGCGACGATGCCCTCGCCCTGCTCGCGCACCGATTTCACGGCCAACACCAGTTGGCTGGGCTTGGGGCCGGTCGACTTCAGATACCAGCGCTTGGCGCTGAACAACGCGTCCGCGTCGGCCGAGTAGGCCTGCACCTTCAGGCCACCTTTGATGCCCCAGGCATCAAGGATGCGGCCCACCGGCAGCAGATCTTCGGGCCAGGAAGCAAAAGACGGCGCCGAGGCGCCGTCTTGCTGAGGCTTGTTGCCTGCCACGCCTGCTTAGGCGGCGACAGCAGCCGTCTTGGCATCGCCAACCAGGCGGGCCACCGTGGGCGACAGCTGGGCGCCGACACCGATCCAGTAGCTCACGCGGTCCTGCTCGACGCGCAGCTTCTCGGCGGAGCCGGAAGCGACGGGGTTGTAGAAGCCAACACGCTCGATGAAACGGCCGTCACGACGCTGGCGGCTGTTGGCGACGACGATGTTGTAGAAGGGGCGCTTCTTGGAGCCGCCGCGAGCCAGACGAATCACAACCATGATGTTTCCTAAAAATTGGGTGACCACCGCACGAGGAGACACTCAAGTAGCGACAAGTCGAATGGCAGGAACCCCTGCCGGGGTAGGCTCTGTAGATACGCCGCAGCCATCTGCGACCAGAGCCGAAAACCCAGCATTATAAACTCGATCAAGCTCCTCTTGCGCAGTCCCGAAAACCGACAAATGTCACAGCCCGCTCCCATCACCCTGCCCCTGACGATCCGCCCCAGCACTGACGCCGACTTGGCCGCCATCCAGGCCATTTACGCCCACGCCGTGCTGGAAGGCACCGGCACCTTCGAAACCGAGGTGCCCGGAGTCGACGAGATGGGCCGCCGCCGCGCCGAGGTGCTGAGTCGCAATCTACCCTGGCTGGTGGCCGAGCGCGGCGGCGAAGTGCTGGGCTATGCCTATGCCAACTACTTCCGCCCCCGCCTGGCGTATCGTTTCTGTGTCGAAGACTCGATCTACCTGTCACCCGCCGCACAAGGCCAGGGCGTGGGCCGGCTGCTGCTGGCCGAACTGATGGCCCGCTGCGAAGCGGCCGGCGCGCGCCAGATGCTGGCCGTCATCGGCGACGCGGCCAATGCCGGCTCCGTCGGCGTGCACACGGCGCTGGGCTTCGAGCACACCGGCGTGCTGAAAAGCGCAGGCTGGAAGTTCGGCCGCTGGCTGGACGTCGTGTTGATGCAGCGCACCTTGGGCCTGGGTGACAGCGCCGCCGCCGAATGAGCGGCGTCACCAAACACAAAGCCGTTGCGACCTGGCTGGCCTTGCTGGTCGGTGTCTTCGGCCTGCACCGCTTCTATCTGCATGGGCTCAAGGACCGCTGGGCTTGGCTGTTCCCCGTGCCGACGCTGCTCGGTCTGCTCGGCGTACAGCGCATGGACACCCTCGGCCAGGACGATCGCCTGGCGTGGCTGCTGATTCCGCTGCTGGGCGCCAGCCTCGTCGCCGCCCTGCTCGGCGGCATCGTCTACGGGCTGATGCCGGACGAGCGCTGGAACGCCCGCTTCAATGCCGGCCGGCCGGCCAGCACGGGCGGCTGGGCCGCCGTCATCGGCGTCGTGCTCTGCCTGCTGTTCGGCGGCACGGCGCTGATGGCGACCATCGCCTTCAGCGCCCAGCGCTATTTCGAATCGCAGGCCGGTCAGTAGAGAATAAAACTGACCCAGTAGCAGATGCCGGCCATCAGCGCCGCGGCCGGGATCGTGAAGATCCAGGCTCCGTCGGCCGTGCGCTGGGGCGTGGCCGGCAGCATCGTCTGGGCC
>NZ_JBFUMO010000504.1:0-4283 GCF_054049355.1 Roseateles sp. P5_E11
CTCCAGCGTCGCGCGAGCCTGGCGCACGAGGCTGGCGGGCATGCCGGCCAGCTTGGCGACCTGCACGCCATAGCTGCGGCTGGCCGGGCCGGGCTGCAGCTCGTGCAGGAAGACGATGTCCTCACCGCTCTCCACGGCCGACACGTGCCAGTTCTGCGCCTGCGCATGCTTGGCGGGGAACTCGGTCAGCTCGAAGTAGTGCGTGGCGAACAGCGTGAACGCGCGCGTCTTGTCGTGCAGGTGGCTGGCGATGGCCGACGCCAGTGCCAGGCCGTCGAAGGTGGACGTGCCGCGGCCGATCTCGTCCATCAGCACCAGGGATTGGTCGGTGGCCGAATGCAGGATGGCCGCGCCTTCGGTCATCTCCAGCATGAAGGTGGATTGAGCGTTGGCGAGGTCGTCCGCCGCGCCGATGCGGGTGTGGATGGCGTCCATCGGCCCCAGGCGACAGCTCGTCGCCGGCACATAGCTGCCTATTGATCCCAGCAACGCGATCAGCGCCACCTGGCGCATGAACGTGCTCTTGCCGCCCATGTTCGGGCCGGTGATGACGAGCAGCTTGGTACGCGCATCGAGCTTGCAGTCGTTGGGCATGAACTCCGTGCCGCCGGTCTCGTGCAGGCGGGCCTGCACGACGGGGTGGCGGCCGGCTTCGATCTCCAGGCAGGGCTGGGTGACGAACTCCGGCCGGCACCAGTTCAGCGTGACGGCGCGTTCGGCGAGTGCAGCGAGGGCGTCCAGCCCGGCCAGCGTGCGGCCCAGCGCCGTCAGCGGCTCCAGGCGGCTGATCAGGGCGTCGATGACCTGCTCGTACAGCAGCTTCTCGCGCGCCAGCGCCCGCTCGTTGGCGGACAGGGCCTTGTCCTCAAAGGCCTTCAGTTCCGGCGTGATGTAGCGCTCGGCGTTCTTCAGCGTCTGGCGGCGCTGGTAGTCCATCGGCACCTTGTCGACCTGGCCCTGCGTCACCTCGATGTAGAAGCCATGCACGCGGTTGAACTGCACGCGCAGGTTGGCGATGCCAGTGCGGGCGCGCTCGCGGGTTTCGAGGTCGAGAAGGAAGCCGTCGCAGTTCTGCTGGATGCCGCGCAGCTCGTCAAGGTCGGCGTCGAAGCCGTCGGCGATGACACCGCCGTCGCGCGTCAGGATGGCCGGCTCCAGCGCGATGGCGCGCTCCAGCAGCTCCTGGATGTCGGCCGGCGGGTTCAGGCAGGCGTCGCGCAATGCCGCGGGTGTCACAGCGCGCAGTTGCGGCAGCACCTGAAGCGTCGCGCGCAAGCCGGTCAGCTCGCGCGGGCGCACCTGGCGCAGCGCGATGCGGGCAGCGATGCGCTCGACGTCGCTGACCGATTTCAGCGCTTCGCGCAGGGGCTCGAAGCCTTCGTCGTGCAGGGCGGCGATGGCGTCGTGGCGCGAGACGGCTTCCGCCCGGTCACGCTTGGGATGCAGCAGCCACTGGCGCAGCGTGCGGCTGCCCATACCGCTCTTGCAGGTGTCCAGCAGCGAGAAGAGGGTGGGACTCGGCTCGCCGCGCAGCGTCTGCGTCAACTCCAGGTTGCGCTGGGTGGCGGGCGGCAGGTCCAGCAGCTCGCCGCTGCGCTGCACGCGCAGGGAGCGCACGTGGGCGAGAGCCCGGCCCTGGGTGTGTTCGGCAAACGCCAGCAAAGCGCTGCCGGCCGCGTGAGCCAGCGTCAGCTCATGCGCGTTGAAGCCCTGCAGGCCGGCCACGGCCAGTTGTTCGCACAGCTTGCGCTGGCCCAAAGCGGCGTCGAACTGCCAGCTCGGCCGGTTCGTGACCGGGAAGCGCGCCTTCATGACGCCCGACGGCTGCTGCTCGCGGTTCACCAGCACCTCGGCTGGCGACAGGCGGGCCAGCCAGGCGGGCAGCTCCACGTCGCTGCATTCGGCCAGGCCGATCTCGCCCTGGGTCAGCGACAGCCAGGCCAGGCCATGGCGGCGGYCGTGGCCGGAGACGGCCAGCAGCACGGCGTCCTGCTTGTCGGCCAGCAACTCGGTGTCGGTGATGGTGCCGGGCGTGACGACGCGCACGACCTTGCGTTCGACCGGCCCCTTGCTCGCGCCGACCTCGCCGACCTGTTCGGCAATCGCCACGGCCTCGCCCAGCTTGATCAGCTTGGCGAGATAACTCTCCAGCGCGTGCACCGGCACGCCGGCCATGACGACGGGCTGCCCCGCGCTCTGGCCGCGCTGCGTCAGCGTGATGTCCAGCAGTGCGTTGCACTTGCGCGCGTCATCAAAGAAGACTTCGTAGAAATCGCCCATCCGGTACAGCAGCAGCGTGTCCGGGAAGTCGGCTTTCAGGCCCAGGTACTGGGCCATCATGGGCGTGTGGGCGCTGAAGTCAGCGGGCTGGGTCATCGGCGTCGAGCAAATAACAAAGCCCCCCGGCGGAGGGCTTCAGAATGGGCGACAGTTTACGCGGCGGCCAAGTAGGCTGGCCCGTCGGTTGAGCGGCCGACGGCCACGGAGCCTTCGCTGTGCTCCTGGCTTGCCGACGAGGCGCGCCGGCTGCCAACCTCCGTCTGGACAAGGGCGAACCGCTGGAGCGCTGGAATCGGCCTTCGCGACGGACAAAGCGCCATCAGTCCCCCACGGAACGAGCGCTGGCGAACGATGCCTACCGATATGTTTTATGTTGCTGTGGCGGTGTGTTTGGTGCTATGAATACCCGTCCCACCAGGTGGGCCCCGGATCCTGCACAWCAACACATGGAGACCGCCATGAAGACAGGACGTTGGAGGGTGGGCTTTGTGGCCCTGGCCACTGCGGCTGTGGGCGTGCAGGCGCAGCAGGCGGGGAGCGTGCAGCTCTTTGGCCTGATGGACATCGGCGTACAGCAGCTCAAGGCCGACGGCGTCGGCAAGCGCCACCTGGTCACCAGCGACGGCAACGCCTCCAGCCGCCTCGGCGTGCGTGGCAGCGAGGATCTGGGCGGCGGGCTGAAGGTTGGCTTCTGGCTGGAGTCGGCCCTGTTGGTGGACGACGGCAGCAGCGGTGCGACGAGCACCAACAACAAGGACTCCATCAGCGGCGGCCTGACCTGGGCGCGCCGCGCGACGGTGCAGTTGTCCGGTGACTGGGGCGAACTGCGCCTGGGCCGCGACTATGTGCCGTCCTTCATCAACCTGACGATGACCATGCATCCCTTCGGCCCCAATGGCGTCGCCAGTTCGGGGCTGTTGTTCTATCCCGCGCCCGCCAATGGCACGACGCCGCGCACCAATGCGCGGGCGTCCAACTCCATCGGCTACTTCCTGCCGCCGGGCCTCGGCGGTGTCTATGCCCACGTGATGCTGGCCTTGGGCGAGCAGGGTGATGGCCCGACGCAAAGGGACGGCCAGCTGCAGGGCATGCGCATCGGCTGGCGCAACGAGGCCTTCAACGCCGCGGTCGCGTCTACGCGCACCCGCTATGCGACGGGCGACTACAAGCAGAGCAATGTCGGTGMGGCCTGGCAGTTGGGCCCGGTCAAGCTGATGGGACTGTGGGGCGAGAACAAGGTCGGCACGACGAAGACGACGGCGCGCATGGTGGGCACGCGGTGGCAGGTGGGCCCGCAGGGCGAAGTCCGCTTTGCCTACACGACCTTGAGCGCCAAGGGCGTGGCCAGCGACGCGAGTCATATCGCGCTCGGCTATGTGCACGATCTGTCCAAGCGCACCGCGCTGTATGGCAACGCCGCCCGCGCCGACAACAAGGGCACTGGCGTGCGCTTCAACGTGGGCATGGCGACGACGGTGCCGGGCGGCAACTGCAGCGGTACCGAACTCGGCGTTCGCCACAGCTTCTGAGCGGCGCAAGAAACACCCATAAAGAGCAAGGCCCGCAACGCGGGCCTTGTTGATTCAGCGAAGCGCTTGGCTAGCGAAGCGTCTRATTAATCTTCCGACTTGAACACCAGCTTGACTTCGTGGGTCTGGGCGGCGCCGGTGCCTTCGAACTTCCACTGGCTCAGGGCTTCGGTGGCGGCACGGTCGAACACGCGCTTGGGTTCGGCTTCGACGATGGCGACATCCGAGACCTTGCCGTCGCCGGCAATGGTCATCTTGGCGCGCACGCTGCCGGCGCTGATGTTCTTCTTGACGGCCTCATTGGGGTACTCGGGAGCGACCTTCTTCAGAACCTTGGCATCGGCGTGGGCCAGGGAGGCAGCGGCGACGAGGGCGAGAGCGACAGCGGAGCGGGCAAACATCAGTAGCGTCTTTCGGGCGGTTTGATTGGGGGAACAGAGCGGCTCTGGCCGCGTTGCAGCACGCATTCTGGCG
>NZ_JBFUMO010000505.1:0-4263 GCF_054049355.1 Roseateles sp. P5_E11
GCTCCATGGATACAGCGGCGGCCAGCGTGATGCCTTTGTAGGCCGGGCCGAAGATCATGTCGAACTGCAGGCCCGAGGCAATCAGCCGCTCGGCGTAGAAGCCAGCCAGTCGCCCCAGCTTGGCACCGTCATCGAAAAGGCCGGCGTTGAAGAAATAGGGGCTGAGCCGGCCGGCCTTGGTCTTGAACTCGCCAAAGCGCAGCACGCCAGCCTCGACGGCGAAGGCGACAAAGGACTGGGCGAGAGAGTCGGTGGGCGCGGCGGACATGTGACAAAGATTCTAGGGGTCAAAAAAACAGGCCCGACCCCTAGAAGGGGCCGGGCCGTCGATGGTTTTCACCAAGTCGCGGGCGGGGCCCGCATGACGTCTTACGCTGAATCAGTTGAGGACCGAGCTGTCCAGGATTACCTGGCCAGGTCCGTCCCACAAGGTCAGAAACTGGCCTTGAACTGAACGCCGTAACTGCGCGGCTCGTTGACGATGCCGGTCAGGTTGTCGAAGTCGATGGCGGCGACGACCTGGCGGTGGTTGGTGATGTTGCGCGAGTAGGCCGCCACTTCATACTTGCCGTTGTTCCAGCCGTAGCCCACGCGCAGGCCGCCTTCCAGCGCCGACTTGGCCTTGTACTCGACGGCCTCGTACAGGAACATGTTGTACTTGTCCTTGTAGGCCCAGTCGGTCAGCACGCTCAGCTCGCCGTTGCCCAGCTCGACGCTGTACTTGAGCGTCCAGTTCCAGGTGACCTTGGGTGCGCGCGGGAGCGGGTTGCCGTTGATGCTGACCGTGCCAGCCAGCGGGCCGGCCGGGTCGAGCACCGTGCAGCCGGTGTTGGCTTCCAGGAACTGGAAGTTGGCATTGCCGCAGGGTTGCACGAAGAGATTGGCGTCCTTGATCTTCGTGTCGTTGTACGAGAAGCCCAGCGTCGTGCGCCAGTCGCGCGCGATGATGGCCTGGGCGTCCAGCTCGAAGCCCTGGCCCTCGGCCTTGGCGGCGTTGACGAGGCGGTTCTGATTGGTCGAGCCCGAGCCGGCCGTCAGCTGCATGTCCTTGACGCGGTACTTGAACACCGTGCCGCTGACGCGGGCGGTGTTGTCGAGCAGGTCGGCCTTGAAGCCGGCCTCGACGGACAGCACCTTCTCGGAGTTCGCCACCGAGATCGAGTCGCCAAAGAGCACGCGGCCCTGGATGGACGGTGCGCGGTAGCCGGTGGCAACGCGCGCGAACACGCTGGTGGACTTGTCGAGGTTGTAGTTGGCGCCGAAGTCCCAGCTCCAGTTCGTCGACTTGGGGTGGGTGTAGAACGGGCCGATGATGTCGACGTTGTTGGCCTTGCCCGGCGTCCAGGTGCGCACGGCGTCGAAGTCCTTCTTGTCGTCGGTGTAGCGCAGGCCGGCGGTGAGCTTGAAGTCCGGCGTGACGGCGTACTTCACATTGCCGAAGGCTGCCCAGGACTTGGCTTCCTGGTGCTGCACGGCATAGCCGTTTTGCGGGTCCCCCGCGGCGAAGCTGTCGAAGTTGAAGCTGTCGACCTGCAGCTTCTCGTTGAAGTAGTACAGGCCGGCGATCCACTGGAACGGCGCGCTGGTGTTGGACTGCAGGCGGAATTCCTGGGTCGTCTGGCGCAGGTAGGGGATGCCGTCGGCCGTCTGCGCGTCAAACGGGATGACGGACGGGTAGGGCGTGTTCGAGCCGGAGGGRTAGTACTTCGGGCCGTCCGGGATGCCGCAGAAGCGGCAGCCGAAGCCACCATCCACGTCGCCGCGGCTGTAGAACTTGGCGCGGTCGTGGGCGGTGATGGAGTACAGCGACACGCCGTCGAAATCCCAGCGCAGGCGAGCGCTGACCTCGCTGGACTTCAGCGTCYGCGAGTTGTAGCCGTCGGAGGGGTAGGAGCTGTCGTCGTAGCCATCGACGAGGTCATTGGTGCCGCGCTTCATGATGTTGGCGCGGAAAGTCGTGGCCGTGCCCTTGAAGTCGCGGGCCTGGACCTTGAAAAGACCCTCGAAGTTGCCGCTCTTGTAGAGGGCCTGCAGGCGCAGCGCCTTGTCGTTGTAGCCTTCAAGGTCGGACGTCGCGCTGGTCACCGGGTTGTGGACGCGGTCACTCTGGCGCTGGGCCAGGCCCGCCACGCGCAGCTGCAGGTCTTCGTTCACCGGCACGTTGACGGCCGTCTCGAGGTTGACGGCGCTCCAGCGGCCGAAGCCGATGTTGGCGTAGCCTTCCAGGCGCTTGGTGGGCCTGGCCGAATCAAACTTCATGACGCCGGCCGGCGAGTTGCGGCCGAACAGCGTGCCCTGCGGGCCGCGCAGCAGTTCCACCTGGGCCATGTCAAAGACCGGGAAGCCCTTGAGCGCGATGCTTTCCTGCACGACATCGTCGTACACCAGGCCGACCGGCTGGGAGGCGTTCATGTCGAAGTCGGTGTTGCCTAGGCCGCGCACGTAAAAGCGCGGGAAGGTGCGGCCGTAGTCGGACTCGATGTTCAGGCTCGGCACCTTGCCAGATAAGGCGCGGACGTCCTGGCCGCTGGCGTTGTAGGTGTCCAGATCCTCGGACTTGATCGCCGAGATCGACAGCGGCACTTCCTTCAGGTTCTCGGCCCGGCGGCTGCCGGTGACGATGACGGCTTCGAGCTGGCTGACGTCTTTCTTGGCTTCGGCTGTCGGCGTGGCTTGCGCCAGGGCCGCCATCGGGAAGGCCGTGCTCAGCGCCAGCGCGAGCAGGGTCGGTGAAAGGCTGTATTTGGGCATGAGAAATCCTCGGGTTGACGGGTTCGCGGGCAAGTGGGTAAAGAAATGGGCGCTCGCGGCGCCTCTGATTCCTACTGGATCGTAAAGATCACATGACGGTTCCGTGATGAAAGCGTGCCGCTGTGTTGTGCATTTGCTGCACTGCGATACTTCTCCAGGTCAAACCCTCTCCCTAATCCGATGCGCTTCATCACCGCCAACCTCAACGGCGTGCGTTCCGCCGCCAGCAAGGGCTTCTTCGACTGGCTCGACAAGCAGCAGGCCGATGCCGTCGGCGTGCAGGAGCTCAAGGCGCAGGCGGATGTCGTGGAAGCCAAGTTCCGCAGCTGCGACCTGCTCAACGGCCATTTCCATTACGCCGAGAAAAAGGGCTACTCGGGCGTGGGCCTGTACACCAAGGAAGAGCCCAGCGACCTGATCACGGGCTTGGCGATGCCCGAGTTCGACTGCGAGGGCCGCTGGGTGGAGAAGCGTTTCGACAAGCCCGGCCGCAAGCTCAGCCTCATCAGCGTCTACTTTCCCAGCGGCACCAGTGGCGAGGAGCGCCAGGCGGTCAAGTACCGCTTCCTGGCGGCGCTCTACCCTCATCTGCAGGCGTTGAAGGCCGAGCGCGAGTTCATCCTCGTCGCCGACGTCAACATCGCGCACAAGGAGATTGACCTGAAGAACTGGCGCGGCAACCAGAAGAACAGCGGCTTCCTGCCCGAGGAGCGCGCCTGGTTGACCACGCTTTTCGATGACGGGGGTGTCGTCGACGTTTTCCGTACGTTGAACGACAAGGCAGAGCAATACACCTGGTGGAGCGCCCGCGGCGCGGCGCGCGCCAACAACGTCGGGTGGCGGCTGGACTACCACCTCGCCACACCCGGCATCGCGGCGCTGGCCCGGCGGGAGGCCATCTACACCGGTCAGATGTTCAGCGACCACGCGCCGCTGACGGTGGACTACGACTTCAATCTCTGAGGCTGCAAAGGCTCAGGCGAATGCGAGCGGCGAGGCACGGCAGCTACACGGCGTAACCGGCCGCTACGGACTGGGGGAGCCTCCTACATGAGATGACGCTCGGCGCCGACGCCGGGCGCGAGGGTGCAGGCCTAGAGTGGACCTCAGCCGGTGGAAATGCCCGGCCCAGCCACCCGGCTCCAGGCCGGTTCCCGCTTTCAAAAGGAGTTCCCCCCATGTCCGCCCTCAAGACCGCCACCAGTGCACTGACCGCCGCCGTTCTCGTGACCAGCATCGGCCTGGCTTTCGCCCAGACCGAAGATCAAAAGCAGCCTACCGACCCGATGGCCGCTGCCACGGCTTCGCCCACCAGCGAACAGACCCCTGCCGACCCGAATGCGGCGCCGGCTGATCCGAATGCAGCGGCGCCTGCGGACAGCACCGCCGCCACGGCCGCCATGGCCGAGCAGCAGCCGCCCGCCGACGACCCGGCCAAGGTGACGCCGCCGGTCGACAGCACCGCCGCGACGCCGACCACCACGACGACTGACACGACGACCACGACCACGA
>NZ_JBFUMO010000506.1:0-4261 GCF_054049355.1 Roseateles sp. P5_E11
CTACTGCTTTGCGCGGCCCACGCACAGCTATCTGAACCTGTCGCCGGGGCTGGACTTCGAGACCCGCATCATTGCCAAGGTCAATGCGGCCGAGCGTCTGCGCGAAACGCTGGCCGGCGCCAAGTACGTGCCCAAGTCGCTGGTGCTGGGCACGGCCACCGATGCTTACCAACCGGTTGAACGCAAGCTGGGCATCACGCGCCGCATCGTCGACGTGCTGGCGGAGTGCAGCCACCCGTTCTCGGTCGTCACCAAGAGCAGCGGCATCGAGCGCGACCTGGACCTGATCGCACCGATGGCCATGCAGGGCCTGGTGTCGGTCTACCTGTCGGTGACGACGCTGGACAACGACCTCGCCCGCATCCTCGAGCCACGCGCTGCGGCGCCCGCGCGGCGGCTGCGCACCATCCAGGCACTGGCCGAGGCTGGCGTGCCGGTGGGCGTCAGCGTGTCGCCCGTCATTCCCTTCATCAACGAGCCCGAGCTGGAACGCATCCTCGAAGCCGCTGCAGCGGCCGGGGCGAGTTCGGCGTTCAGCATCCCGGTGCGCCTGCCCTGGGAGGTGAATCCGCTGTTCCAGGACTGGCTGCAGCGCCACTTCCCCGACCGCGCCGAGCGTGTCATGGCGCGCATCCGCGACATGCGCGGCGGCAAAGACAACGACGCTCGCTTCGRCACGCGCTTTRCCGGCGAAGGCGTGTGGGCTCAGCTGCTGCAGGCGCGCTTCCAGCGGGCCGTCCACAAGCTGGGCCTGCGCAACAAGCGGCGGCCGGTGCAACTGGCGCTGTTCACACCGCCACGCAAACCGTCAGCGCAGGGGAGCCTGTTCTAGCGCCGGCAGCCGGCGAGCAAATCCCAATCGGCCTTGTAGACGTCCGACCGAGCGCCCACCCAACCCATCGCGGTGTGGAAGAGGTTGTCGTGCGAGGCGGGCTTGTCGCGCAGGCCTTGCAGGCAGCCGGGCTTCAGCGACGCAGCCAGCCCTCCACCCTCGGGCACCCACAGCACCATGGGCACATGCGTTTGCTCGGCCGGCGCCATGGCATAGGGCATGCCGTGCAGATAGAGGCCRTTCTCGCCCAGCGACTCGCCGTGGTCAGAGACGTAGAGCATGCCCACATCGAAGGCCTGTTGCGCCTGCAGCCAGGCGATGCTGCGCGCCAGCAGGCGGTCGGTCGTCACCAGCGTGTTGTCGTAGCCATTGACGACCTGCTCGCGCGGGCACTGCTGCAGCGCGTTGCTCTTGCACTCGGGCTGGAAGGGCTTGAGGTCGGGCGGTGAGCGCTTGAAGTAGGCCGGGCCGTGGCTGCCCATCTGGTGCATGACGAGGACGACGCCACGCTTCACACGCGCCGGATCCAGCGCCGCGATGCGTTTGTCCAACTCATGCAGCAAAGCTTCGTCGAAGCATTCTTCGCCATCGCACAGGCCCGCCGGCAGCGGAGCCGCGCCTTCAGGCAGCTTGGCTGTTGAGCTGTTGGGCACGCGGTCGCAAAGGCCTTTGCAGCCGCTCTGGTTGTCCAGCCACAGCACGGCCAGGCCGGTGCGTTGCAGCACGTCGAGCAGGTTTTCCTGCGTACCCTTCACGTCGCCAAAAGCCTCGCGGCCCAGCGGCGAAAACATGCAGGGCAGGGAGGCCGCCGTGGCGGTGCCACAGGAGGTGACCTGGCGCAGGCTGATCAGATTCGAGCTTGGCAGCTTGGCCAGCTCCGGGTTCGTTTGCCGTGCGTAGCCGTTCAGGCTGAAGTTCATGGAGCGCGCCGTCTCGCCGACGACGAACAGCAGCAACGGCGGCCTGGCCCCTTCCGCGCGCGGCAGCAGCCGGGCGTCGACGCCGATGACGGCGGGCGGGCCGCTGGGTGCGGCCTGGCGGCGCAGCGCGGCACTGCTGATCGAATAGACCGCGTTCAGCGGCGTGACCATGTAGCGGATGGTCTTGTAGTTGCGCATCGTCGATGACAGATMGGCAAACACGCTCAACGCCAGCAGCACCATCGCGACGAGGCCGAGGCCAAAGGCGACGACGTTGCCGCCCAGGCGCTTCGGCAGGGCCTGCCGCGGCGCGGTGGGCCGGCGCAGCAACCACCAGGCGGGCAAGGCGCCCAGCAGTGCGATGCTGACGAGCAGCCGCCAGCTCAGCAGGTCGCGCGTTTCGCGCACGTCGGTCTGCACCATGTTCGTGACCATGGTGGGGTCGAAGACGATGCCGTAGCTGCCGATGAAGTGGGCCAGGGCGCCGGCGCTCAGCAGCAGCACGACGAGCAGGCCCTTGATGAAGCGCGGCCAGGCCAGCAGGCTCAGCAGCGCGCCGGTCGCGGCGGTGACCATGCCGGCAAAGGCAAGGATGAAGAAGGGGCGCACATCGGCCATGCCGTGCAGCTGCTGCCACAGCGGCCAATTGGCCAGCAACCCCATCCACAGGGCGGCCAGCCAGGCCTGGGTGAGGGGACGCGAGGTGTCGGGCTGGAACCAGGCCAGCAGGCGCTTGAGCAAAGGCATCAGGAGGCGGAAAGAGGCGGCGACGCATTCTCGCGGCCCCGCGCGGGCTGGCGTCTCGGGTGATACGTGGCCGACAGCGCCGGGTCAGCTCAAGCGGCGATTTCGGCCGTCGCCGCGCGCAGCGTGACGCCGCCCGCGGCCCGCGCCTTGCCTGGCCCGCCGCCCATGGGCTTCACATAGCGCCCGTGCAGGTCGTCGATCTGTTCGGCAAGGCTTGAAGCGCCTTCGATCTTCTCGGCATGGCGTTTCAGCACCAGGCCGGCCATGTCGATGAGCTTGGCGTTGCGCGTGGCCTCGCCCTGCTGGATCAGCAGCTCGACGGCCACCTTGGCACTGCCGCGCAGCGAGTGGCGCATGGCCGTCTCGGCGACATTGAAGATCTGCTGGTGACAATCGCGGAACTGCTCGGCCGCGCCCTGGTGGCCTTCGGACATGGACACGAGGATCTCGGTGCTGGCCTTGGCCGAGCAGTAGCGCGTGCCCAGGCCGCGCAGAATGGGCATCATCTCTTCAAGCTCGACCTCCTGGCTGGACAGGCGTATCCACAGCGCCGTCAGCAGCGAGGCCGCCTCGAGGTCGAAGTTGCCGCTCTGGGCATGCTCGGTGACCTCGCGTGCCATGACCAGGGCCTGGCCGACACGGCGCTCCAGCAGGAAGGCCAGGCCGCGCAAGACCAGGTCAAAGCGCTGCAGCCGGATGGAGCCCGGCGCGCGTTCCAGCGCGGCGGCCAGCGCGTCGTGGGTGTACTTGAAGCCCTTGTGGTCCTTCGCGTCAAAGCGCATCAGGCCGATCAGCACGAGGCTGAGCATGTCGAAGAGCTTGGAGCGCAGGCCCTGGGACATGGCGCGCTCCAGCATCTTCAGCGCCTCGGCGCGCTGGCCGGCGTAAAAACCCAGTGAGCCACAGCGCTGCAGGCGCAGCAGGCAGCCGGGCGTCAGCGTCGCGGCGGTCTGATAGGTCTTGAGTGCCTGGGCGAGGTCGCCCTGTTCCATCTGCACATGGCCCATCAGGTCATGCGAGTCGGCGTAGTCGGGCAGGTCGCCGGTGAGGTTTTCCAGCGTGCGGCGTGCGGCCTGCAAATTGCCGCTGGCCACCTCGGTACGCGCCACGCCCAGTCGCGCCCAGGGCACGGTCTTGGCAGCGATGATGGCCTCGTACAGCGTGCGCGCGTCGTCGAAGCGCTTCAGCCGCAGCAGCAACTCGGCACCGATGCGCGCGGCATAGAGCCAGTACTTGTCCTTGGCATCGAAGCGCGCCAGGCAGAGGTTGGCAGCGGTCTCGAAGTCCTGGTTCTCGATGGCCTCGAAGATGCCCTTGAGCACGCGCTTGCGGTGGCGCGCACTGGCCAGGCGCTCGGCGAGGTTGGCGCTGGTGTAGGGCTTGATGAGGTAGGCGTCGAGCGCGGCTTCAGCGGCCTCGGCCACCTTGGCGTACGTGRCCTCGCTCGTCACCATGACGAAGACCGTGGAATAGGGCAGCAGGCCTTCACGACGGAGTTCGTCGAGCAGGTCCTGGCCCGAGGTGTCGCTGCTGTCGAAGTGGTAGTCGCACAGCACGATGTCAAACGTCTGATGCTCCAGCATCACCCGCGCATCCTTCACGCGTGGCGTCTGGCGCACGGTGCCGACACCCAGGTCGCGCAACTGCGCCGACATCAGGCTGCGTGAGTTGGCGTTGCTGTCGATGATCAACGCCGACGCCGTCTGGATGGTCTGGTCCATCAGGAACATGCGGCCTCCCGCCCCGGCGCCGGGCCGTGGAT
>NZ_JBFUMO010000507.1:0-4252 GCF_054049355.1 Roseateles sp. P5_E11
GGCACGGGCATGCCCAAGAGCGGCTCGGGCGCGCGGGTCTGGCGAGTTCTCAAATTCTGATCGCAAGCGGCCCTCGGGGTCGCTTTCTGGACCCATGGCCGTTTTCACCGAAGTCAGCCCGGCGCAGGCGCAAGCCCTGCTAGACCATCTCGCCCTCGGGCAACTCAGCTCGCTGCGCGGCATYGGCGCGGGCATCGAGAACACGAACTACTTCGTCGATTGCCAGGATGCCAATCAAGGTGGCCACTATGTCCTGACGCTGTTCGAGCGCCTGACGGCCGAGCAACTGCCCTTCTACCTGCGCCTGATGCAGCACCTGGCCCAGCGCGGCGTGCCGGTCCCTGAACCGCACGCGGACGCCGCCGGCGAGATCCTCTTCGAGGTGGCGGGCAAGCCCGCGGCCATCGTCGACCGCCTGCATGGCGGCCACCAGCTGGCACCCGACGCCTTCCATTGCAGCCAGGTGGGTGCCACGCTGGCGCGCATGCATCTGGCGGCCCAGGATTTCCCGCTCCACCAGCCCAATCTGCGCGGCCTGGCCTGGTGGCGCGAGGTGGTGCCGCAGCTCCTGCCTTTTCTGAGCGGCCCCGAAGCCGAGCTGCTGCAAAGCGAGCTGGCCTACCAGGAACAGCTCGCCGCGTCGCAGGACTATGCCCAGCTCGCGCGCGGCCCCATCCACGCCGACCTGTTCCGCGACAACGTCATGTTCGAGCCCGGCGAAGGCCCCGGCCGCGAGCGCCTGACGGGCTTCTTCGACTTCTACTTCGCCGGCGTCGACACCTGGCTGTTCGACCTCGCCGTCTGCCTGAACGACTGGTGCATCGACCTGACCGACGGCCGCCTCATCGAGGAGCGCGCCGCCGTGTTCGTCGCCGCCTACGAGAGCGAGCGGCCGTTGTCCGGCGCCGAGCATCGCCTGCTGCCGGCCCTGCTGCGCGCGGCGGCACTGCGCTTCTGGGTGTCGCGCCTCTTTGACCTTCACTTGCCGCGTGAGGCCTCGCTGCTCAAGGCCCACGACCCACGCCACTTCGAGCGCGTGCTGCGCGAGCGCATCGCCAAGCCCTGGCACGCACTGCACGGCGGGGTCGGCGAATGACGATGCAACTGCACTTGCAGCAGGTGCCGGCCGGCAACGGGCGGCTCTGGATACGCCATGGTTTCAAGATCTTCAGGCGCCAGCCACTGGCCTTCTCGGGCCTGCTCGGCCTGGCGCTGCTGGTTTCCATGCTGCTGAGCGCGCTGCCCTTCGTCGGCCCCATGCTGGGCCTGATGGCCATTCCGGTCTGTTCGCTGGGCTTCATGCTGGCCACGCATCTGGCGCTGCAGCGCAAGATGCCCCATGTGGACGTCTTTATCGCTCCCTTCCGGCTGACGCCTGAACGGCGCCGCCACCAGTTCGTGCTGTGCGCGGGCTTTGCGCTGGTCATGCTGCTGATCCTGCTGCTGGCCGACCAGATCGACGGCGAGGTCACCCACGAGCTGATGGAGTTGATGAAGCGCGACGCGAACGCCGACGCGATCGCCGCCATCGCGGCCGACCCGCGGCTGATCTGGGGCTTCATGGTCCGCGCGGTCGGCATGACCGCACTGTCGATCCCCTACTGGCATGCACCGGCCCTGGTGCATTGGGGTGGGCAGAGCGCCGCCCAGTCGCTGTTCTCCAGCACGCTGGCGCTGTGGCGCAACAAGGGCGCTTTCGCGCTGAACGCCCTGCTGTGGGCGGCGCTGATGTTTGCCTGCAGCGGCGTCATCAGCGTGGTCTTCGGCCTGCTCGGCCTGCTGCAGTTCGCGCCGGTGGCCTCGGTGGCCTGCTTCCTGGTGCTGGCGGCGGTGTTCTACGCCTCGCTGTACTTCAGCTTTGTCGACTGCTTCATGTTCGGCGCGCCGCCGAACCTGCTCGACGACTCGAAGGGCTGACCCCTCGCTGGGTCGGCCGCGTTTTCACGCGGCCGACATGCAAGCTCCCTACATTGCGCGGCTCGTGCCAGGCCGGCGCACGGCGTGTGCGGGCCTGGCTGTGCAGTCCCTGAACAGCAGCCGCCAACATGTCCCAGACCCTGAATCGTCGCCACGCCCTGAAGTACATGGGCGTTCCCCTGATGCTCCCCCTCGGTGGAACCGCTGTCGCCGGCCTGTTGACCGGCTGCGGCGGTGGCAGCGATGACAACAACACGCCCGCTCCCAGCTTCGCGTCCGCCAGCTTCGTCGCGATGGCCGCCCCCAGCCTCGCCACCCCGGCCGACATGGCCAAGACCCTCGTCAACTCGACGCTGATGGTCAAGTTCAGCGACGACAGCACCCAGGGCTTCTCGCTGTCGTATGCCCCCTTCTTCACGACCGGCGACCTGGTGCCGGACGGCAAGGGCGGAACCCTGCTGGCGGGCGGCTATGTCGACTTCGCCGGCAAGCYCATCATCGACACGACGGTGGCCGACAAGAACCGCCAGTTCTTCAGCGATTCGCCCGACGGCACCTCGCTGCTCAAGCTCGACAACGCCAGCGTTGCCGGCATCAAGGGCAACGCCGTCTTCGCCGTCGTGCAGTTCGAATACACGACCTGGGCGCAGGACGGCAAGACCGACATGTACGGCAAGCTGCCCTCGCCCATCGCCGTGCTGACGCTGGACCAGGACCCGGCCACAGGCAAGCTGTCGCTCGTGAAATACCACAACGTCGACACCGCACCGGCAATGGGCCTGTGGATCACCTGCGGCGCCAGCTTGTCGCCCTGGGGCACGCACCTGTCCAGCGAGGAGTACGAGTCCGACGCCTTCACGATCGCCAGCAACGCCCAGTTCAAGGCCTACAGCAAGAACCTGTTCGGCAGCGAGACCCAGGCCAACCCCTACCACTACGGCCACCTGCCGGAGGTCACCGTCAACCCCGACGGCAGCGGCACCATCAAGAAGCACTACTGCCTGGGCCGTATCTCGCATGAGCTGATCCAGGTCATGCCCGACAACCGCACCGCCATCATGGGCGACGACGCCACCAACGGCGGCTTCTTCATGTTCGTGGCCGACAAGGAGAAGGACCTCTCCGCCGGCTCGCTGTTTGTGGCCAAGTTCGGCGCCGGCTTCTCGCTGGACACGGCCGCCGCTGGCGCTCCCATCAGCTGGATCAAGCTTGGCTCGGCCACCAGCGCCGAGATCAAGGCCCTGGCGGACACGCTCAAGGCCACCGACATCATGGACGTGGCCACCACCGACCCGCTGGACGCCAGCTTCACCAAGATCTGGCTCRGCGGCAAGGTGCAGTGGKTGCGCGTGAAGGCCGGCATGGACAAGGCCGCCGCCTTCCTCGAAACCCACCGCTACGCCGCGCTCAAGGGCGGCTCGATGGCCTTCACCAAGATGGAGGGCACGACCGTCAACGCCAAGGACAAGGTCGCCTACTCCGCGCTGCAGAACATGCAGAGCTCCATGGTGCGTGGCAACGCCGCCTGGAACGAGGCCGCCAACATCACCATCGACAAGGCGCTGAACGCCGGCGGCGTGCTGGCCCACACGCTGAGCACGGGCCAGAAGGACACGGCAGGTGGTGCCATCACCAGCGACTGGGTGCCGTCACTGACCAAGACCCTGCTCATCGGCGAAGACCTCGCCACGGCCGACGCCCTGGGCAACCTTGCCAACCCCGACAAGATTGGCGCGCCCGACAACCTGAAGTTCTCGGAGAAGCTGCGCACCCTCTTCATCGGCGAGGACAGCAGCTACCACGTCAACAACTTCGTCTGGGCCTACAACGTCGACACCAAGGCGCTGACCCGCCTCGTGTCCATGCCCTCGGGCGCCGAGGCCACCGGCCTGGGCGTTGTGGACGACCTCAACGGCTGGACCTACATCACCAGCAACTTCCAGCATCCCGGCGACTGGGGCGTGCCGCTGCACAACGTGGTCAAGGCCACGCTGGACCCGCTGGTGCGCGCCAACTATAAGGACCGCTTTGGCGCCCAGGTGGGCTATCTGACCGGTGCGGCCACGAGCGTCAAACTGGCCAAGATCGGCTGATTGCCGGCGTCTGACTGAAGGGCTGCGTGAGCAGCCCTTTCTCATGGGTCATTGCGCCCGGCACCTATCGCATCACCATGGCTCGGCCGCAGGCTGCACGCCCTCGCCGAACTCGCGGGCCACGTCGGCACTCAGCTCACCGGTGCCCGCATGGCGCCGCTGGCGGTCTTGCTGCTTGCCCAGCGCCGATTCGAGGGCCCTCGTCAACTTGTCGGCCGCGCCCTCGATGGCCTGGTGCATGC
>NZ_JBFUMO010000508.1:0-4251 GCF_054049355.1 Roseateles sp. P5_E11
TCCCCGAAGAAGGCCTGGCACTGCGCGGCAYGTTCGTCATCAACCCGGACGGCGTCATCAAGACCGCCGAGATCCACTCCAACGAGATCGCCCGTGACGTGTCGGAAACGCTGCGCAAGCTGAAGGCTGCCCAGTACACCGCCGCCCACCCCGGCCAAGTCTGCCCGGCCAAGTGGAAGGAAGGCGCTGCCACGATCGCCCCGAGCCTGGATCTCGTCGGCAAGATCTAAACAGCCATGCTGTTCGTCAGGAACCCGGGAGGGTTCCTGCCTTCTGCAGAACCAGACAGGTTCTGCTGAAAGGGCCTCCGGCATCGGGGACCCTTTCAGCAGTGGCCCGCCCCGCCACGCCTCACTGAAAGGACACCACCATGTTGGACGCCGCACTGAAGACCCAGCTCCAGGGCTACCTGGACCACGTCAAGATCCCCTTCGAGATCATTGCTTCGCTGGACAACTCCAAGTCCAGCGACGAGATGCGCGAGCTGCTCGAAGAGATCGCCGGCATGCACGACAAGATCTCGCTGCGTACCGATGGCGTCGACACCCGCACGCCGTCGTTCCTGCTTCGCCGCACGGGCACCGAGCAATCGCTGCGCTTTGCCGCCATCCCGCTGGGCCATGAGTTCACGTCGTTGGTGCTCGCGCTGCTCTGGACCGGCGGTCATCCGCCGAAGGTCGAGCAGGCGCAGATCGACGCCGTCAAGGCGCTGGACCTGGATCTCGACTTCGAGATCTACATGAGCCTGACCTGCCACAACTGCCCGGACGTCGTGCAGGCGCTGTCGCTGATGGCCATCGTCAACCCGCGCATCCGCACCACCGTCATCGACGGCGGCCTGTTCCAGAGCGAGGTCGAGGCGCGTGACATCATGGCCGTGCCGGCCGTGTGGCTGAACGGCCAGCCTTTTGCCTCGGGCCGCATGTCGCTCGAGGAGATCGTCGCCAAGCTCGACACCGGTGCGGCCGTGCGCGACGCGAAGAAGCTGGATGCCGAGGAGCCCTACGACATGCTCATCATCGGCGGCGGCCCGGCCGGCGCTGCAGCGGCCGTGTACGCAGCGCGCAAGGGCATCCGCACCGGCGTCGCCGCCGAGCGCTTCGGCGGCCAGGTCAACGACACGCTGGGCATCGAGAACTACATCTCCGTCTCCGTGACCGACGGCCCCAAGTTCGCCGCCGCGCTGGAAGGCCACGTCAAGGACTACCAGGTCGACATCCACAACCTGCAGCGCGCCGAGAAGCTCACGCCGGCCGCGCAGCCGGGTGGCTACGTCGAAGTGGAACTGGCCAACGGCGCCAAGCTCAAGGGCAAGACCGTCATCCTGTCCACCGGCGCGCGCTGGCGCAACGTCGGCGTGCCCGGCGAAGCCGAGTACAAGAACAAGGGCGTGGCCTACTGCCCGCACTGCGACGGCCCGCTGTTCAAGGGCAAGCCGGTCGCCGTCATTGGCGGCGGCAACTCGGGAGTCGAGGCGGCCATCGATCTGGCTGGCATCGTCAAGCATGTGACGCTCGTCGAGTTCGGCGCCGAACTGCGTGCCGATGCGGTGCTGGTCAAGAAGCTGCAGAGCCTGCCCAACGTGACCATCATCGTGAACGCGCAGACGACGGAATTCACGGGTGGCAGCAACGGCAAGCTCGACGGCCTGAACTACACCGACCGCATCAGCGGCGAAAGCAAGCGTGTCGAAGTGGAAGGCTGCTTCGTGCAGATCGGCCTGGTGCCCAACACCGAGTGGCTGCGCGGCACGCTGGAGCTCAGCAAGCATGGCGAGATCATCGTGGACGCCAAGGGCGCCACCTCGCTGCCCGGCGTGTTCGCCGCCGGTGATGTGACGACCGTGCCCTTCAAGCAGATCATCATCGCCGCCGGCGATGGTGCGAAGGCGGCGCTGGGGGCCTTTGACTTCCTGATGCGCAGCTAACGCTGGCCCACCTAGACTTCCCTCCCAGCGCCCGGCAAGCGGCGCAAGGGAGGTCACATGAAGGGATGGGCGTTCTGGTTACCCCTGGCGTTGCAGCTGGGGCTGGTGGCTTGGCTTGGCTGGTTGGTGCACAGAGTGCGCCTCGGCAAGCAGAGGCAGGACGCCCTGCTGGACGAACTGGCGCCTGGAGAGGGATGTCGCTGGTTCCGCATTCAGGTGTCGCGGCCCGAGGCCTTCGCCCGGCGGCTGAAATGGTTGCCCTTCGAGGGCTCCGGCCTGTTGCTGGATACGGGTGATGCCGTGCGCGTCGTTGCCCATCTTTGGGATGGCGAGCGGCTGGATCGGCTCATGTCCAAGGCAGCGCTGCAGATCGAGTGGGCCGGCGGCAACGCCCTGAGTAACCCTGTCCACTGGCTCCGTTTGAAGGGCCGCGGTGACGAGCTGATGGTGGCCGCCGACGTGGGCATGAATGCCCATGCCTCGCGCGACGGCACGGCCGACCTGTTCCGGGCCCTGCTGCCCGGCAAGCCTTTGCCGCCGTTAGCGATGGGAGGCTTCGCGCTCGACAAGAACCGGGCCTCGGCGATCGCCACCGGCGTGCTGCTGGCGTTGTTGATATTCGCCGGTGTCGACGCCATGGCCAATGACCATGAACTGCTGTCCGAAACGCCGTTTGCCGTCGTACCGCTGTTTGGCGACCTGGCGGTCCTGCCGCTGATAGGCGTTCTGTTGGCGTTGCCTCTGTTTCCCGTCCTGCGTCGACATCATGTACCGATGGCCGAGTCGGCAGGGGTGACGTTCCTGATGATCATTGCCATGGCGATTGCCGCGGTTCCCTTCGCCAAGCGCCTGGACCAGACGCTGGCTCCCGCCGCCCAGTCCGCGGCCTATCGGCTGGTGGGCGCCACATCGCTGCAGCCCGTGCAGCCAGGCTTGCCAGCGCTGCAATTTCCGGAGCTGAAGGAATATTGGGCTCAGTTCGAGCGAGGCTCCGAGCACTCGTTCATGCTGGTTCATGGCCCGCTGGGCCTGTGGCAGCTCGACCGCGGTCCCCTGAACGAGAAGACGCGTGACTTCTATGCCAATGGGGCCAAGGCTTCGGCAAAGCCGGCTGCCTCGGCACCCATCGCGCCGGGAAACGAGCAGCTCGTCAAACCGCGCGCGGACGCCACGCCAGCCGCAAGCCATCCAGCGAGTACAGAGCCAACGCCGCCCAGATGAAGCCGAAGGCGATGAGGCGGCTCGCGTCCATGGGCTCGTGGAACAGGAACACCCCCAGCAGGAACTGCAGCGACGGCGACACGTACTGAACAACGCCCAGCGTCGCCAGCGGGAGGCGCCGTGCGCCGGCCGCGAACAGCAACAGGCTGCCGGCCGTGACCGGGCCGGTGCCGATCAGCCAGGCCCAGTCCACGGCCGTCTGGCCAGCCATGCTGCCGTCCTGTGACCACCAGATCAGCCCACCCGCGGCCAGCGGCGCGAGGATGAGGGTCTCCAGCGTCAGGCCTTCGATGGCACCCAGCTTTGCCGTCTTGCGCATCAGGCCATAGAGACCAAAGCTCACCGCCAGCACCAGAGCCACCCAGGGCAGCTTGCCGCCGGCCACCGTCAGCCACAGCACGCCAAAGGCCGCCAACCCCACGGCCAGCCACTGGATGGGCCGCGGCCGTTCGTGCAGCACCGCAAAGCCCAGCGCGACGTTGACCAGCGGGTTGATGAAGTAGCCCAGGCTGGCGTCGATGACATGGCCATGGCCGACGGCCCAGACATAGGTCAGCCAGTTGATGGCGATCAGCGTGGCCGACAGTGCAAAGCGCCGCCAGGTCGCCGCGCTGACGTCCTTCAGCCAGGACAGATTGCGCGTCACCAGCAGCACGACGGCCACGAAGGCCAGCGACCACAACGTGCGGTGGGCCACGATCTGCAGCGCGGGGATGGAAGCGATCTGGCGGAAGTAGAGCGGGAACAACCCCCAGCTCAGATAGGCGCCGAGGGCGAAGAGGACACCGGAATTCATCGGCCGCATTCTGTCCGTGCGGGTAAGCCCGGGGATATTTGAGGGATACGAGGTCGTCGAATTCGATGGCCGTCGTTCGTCGTGCATCCATGGCCCTTGTCGAATTCACCCCCCAACTGCGCCGCTTCGTGGACGCGCCTTCCTGCCAATGCGAGGCGTCCACGCTGGGCGAAGCCCTGCATGCCGCCTTTGCCGAGCAGCCGCGGCTGCGGGGCTACATCCTCGACGAGCAGGGCCATCTGCGCGTCAACGTGGTCGTCTTCATCGACGGCAAACGGGCGCGCGACCTGCGCGGCCTGAGCGACCC
>NZ_JBFUMO010000509.1:0-4249 GCF_054049355.1 Roseateles sp. P5_E11
AGGCCACGCAGCGCGAGGAAGCTGTCGAAGGGCCCGGCCACCGAGCCGACGGCGTTGTGCAGGAACTCGAGCTTCTCGCGCAGCTCGGCCTGGCGCGGCTCTCCACCCACGACCGCAATGCCGCCGATGACGTCGCTGTGGCCGTTGAGGTATTTGGTCGCCGAGTGCACGACGAGGTCGAAGCCCAGTTCCAGCGGGCGCTGGGCCCAGGGGCTGGCGAAGGTGTTGTCCGCCACGGCCAGCGCGCCGTGCTCGCGGGCGACGCGGGCTATGGCTGCCAGGTCGCTCAGGCGCAGCAGCGGGTTGCTGGGCGTCTCGATCCAGATCAGCTGGGTGTCAGGCTGCAACGCGGCGCGCACGGCCTCGGTGTTGCGGCTGTCGACGTAAGTCACGCGCAGGCCGGCGCTGTGCTTGCGCACCCGCTCGAAGAGGCGATAGCTGCCGCCGTAGAGGTCGTCACCGGCGACGATATGGGCGCCGGCGGGCAGGGTGTCGAGCACCGTGGCCATGGCCGCCAGCCCGGACGCGAAGGCATAGGCCTGGGCGCCGCCTTCGAGGTCGGCGACGGCGCGCTCCCAGGCCTGGCGGGTCGGGTTGTGGGTGCGGCCGTACTCATAGCCGGTGTGCTCGCCCGGGCCGTGCTGGCGGTAGGTGGAGCTGACCGAGATGGGCGGCATGACCGCGCCGGTGACGGCGTCGGGCGATTGGCCGGCGTGGATGACGCGGGTGTTGAAGTCGAGAGGATCGCTCATCGCGCGACCTCCTTGCGCAGATGGTTGATGAGGTCGAAGCGGGTGACGAGGCCGTGGAAGCCGGCGTCGTCCGCAATGACGGCCACGAGGCCGCGGCGCAGCTGCTCGTTCAATTCAGTGAGCGAAGCGCTGGGCGCCAGCGTGATGACGTCGGTGTTCATCGCGCTCTGCACCAGGGCGCCAAACGCGGCCGCGTCGGCATGCAGGCGCGCCAGCAGGTCGGACTCGTCCAGCAGCCCGACGAGGCGGTCGCCATCGAGCACCGGCAGCTGCGACACATCGGCCTGGCGCATGCGCGAGAAGGCCGTCTGCAGCGTGTCGTCCGGGCCGACCGACACGACGCCGCCGCTGGTCACCGGGCGCGAGATCAGGTCGCGCAGGTCGCCCAGGCGCGGGCGCGTCAGCAGGCCCTGGTCGAACATCCAATGGTCGTTGTAGACCTTGGACAGATAGCGCGTGCCGGTGTCGCAGACGAAGGTGACGACACGCTTCGGCGTGGTCTGCTCGCGGCAGTAGCGCAGCGCCGCCGCCAGCAGCGTGCCGGTTGACGAGCCGGCCAGGATGCCCTCGGCGCGGTAGAGCTCGCGCGCGGTGGCGAAGCTGTCGGTGTCGCTGATGCTGTAGGCCGTGCGTACCGGCCTGAGGTCGGCGATGGGCGGGATGAAATCCTCGCCGATGCCTTCCACCGCCCACGAGCCGGCGTCACCGAATTTGCCGGTGTCGATGTAGTCCTTCAGGATGGAGCCGACCGGATCGGCCAGCACCATCTCGATGCCGGGGCGCACTCGCTGGAAGAAACGACCGAGGCCGGTGATGGTGCCGCCGGAGCCGACGCCACAGACGATGGCGTCGACGTCGTGGCCCATCTGCTGCCAGATCTCGGGCGCCGTCGTCGTCTCGTGGGCCAGCGGGTTGGCGGGGTTGTTGAACTGGTCGGCATACCAGGCACCGGGGATTTCGCGCACCAGGCGGGCGGCCACGTCCTGGTAGTAGGCCGGGTGGCCCTTGCCGACGTCGGAGCGTGTCAGATGCACGCGGGCACCGAGAGCCTTGAGTTGCAGCACTTTCTCGGCGGACATCTTGTCGGGCACCACCAGCGCCACCTGGTAGCCCTTGGCACGCGCCACCAGGGCCAGGCCCAGGCCGGTATTGCCGGCGGTGGCTTCCACCACCGTGCCACCGGGTTTGAGCAAGCCCTCGCGCTCGGCCGTCTCGATCATGGCCAGGCCGATGCGGTCCTTGATGGAGCCGCCGGGGTTCTGGGATTCGAGCTTGAGGAAGAGCTGGCAGGGGCCGGTGTCCAGGCGCAGCACGGGCAACAGCGGCGTGTTGCCGATGAGGTCCAGCACGGCGGGCCGGGCCTCGAGCGGGAGTCGAGCGTTCATGACGAGTCGGGCCGCGGGTCGGGCGCGGCCAATTTGGGCTAGACCTCGCAGGATACGAAGGGAGGCTTCGCGCGCAATCCCGTTTTTCGCATGAGCTTGTGCGGTTTTCGACCGCGCCCCGCCGCACAAGCAAATGCGAAAAGCATCGTTCACGGCGGCTTATGTAATTCCTAGCATGCGACCACTTGTTCTCCAGGAATCCAGATGACTCTCTCCCGCCGCGTAATCACCCAGGCCTTGGTCGCTGCCGGCCTCTTTGYAGTGCAGGTCGCCCACGCCGACCAGCTCGACGACATCAAGAAGAAGGGCGAGCTCGTGGTCGGCGTGCTCGGCACCGACGAGCCCAACAGCTTCATCGACCCCAAGACGCGCGAAATCATTGGCTACGAGGTCGATCTGGCCCGCGCCATCGCCACCCGGCTGGGCGTGAAGCTGCAGATCAAGCAGCTCGCCGTCGCTGCGCGCATCCCCGAGCTACAGCAAGGCCATGTCGACCTGCTGGCTGCCTCCCTCACGCACAACAAGGAGCGCGAGGCCGTCATCGACTTCTCGCTGACCACCTTCGTCACCGGCCAGAAGGTGCTCGTCAAAGCCGATAGCGGCATCCAGAACGTAGCCGCGCTCGCCGGCAAGAAGGTCGTCACCATCAAAGGCGGCACGCAGGAGCCCAATATTCGCAAGGCCGTACCTCAGGTCGACGTCGTCACTTTCGACACCGGCCCGCAGGCCTTCCAGGCGCTGCAGCAGGGCAAGGGTGTGGCCTTTGTCAACGATGAGGTCTCGCTGCTGGATCAGCACGCCAAGCTCGGCGCGGCGTCGGCGCAGTACCGCATCCTGGAACAGAACATCAGCGTCGAGCCCCTGGCCATCGGCATTCGCAAGGGCGAGAAGCGCCTGAAGGCCGAGGTCGATGCCGCGCTGACCGGCCTGGAGAAGGGTGGCGAGGCCGACAAGCTGTTCGTCAAGTGGTATGGCCCGGACACACGTCTGAAGTTCCCCAAGCGCACCTTCAAGATCGACAGCGACAAGGTCGAAAGCTGATTCGTCGGTCTGTCTGATTGCAGCCGCCGCCTCACGAGGGCCGGCGGCTGCCTCGTTTCTGGTGAGCCCCCCAATGCCCGTCCTTTCCTTTGCCCCGCTGCTGCAGGGCGACTACCTCACCTGGCTGCTGCAAGGCCTGCGCCTGTCGCTGCTGCTGACCGGCCTGACGCTGCTGACCGCGCTGCCTTTGGCTGTCTTCATCGCGTTGCTGCGCCTGTCACCGTGGCGCGCGTTGCGCGTCATCGGAGAAGGCTATGTCGAGGCCGTGCGCTGCGTGCCGCTGCTGGTACACATGCTGTTCTGGTACTTTGGCGTGCCGGAGCTGCTGCCCGCCGGCATCAAGGAAAAGGTCTACGCCGGCAATATCGAGGTCTTCAGCGCCTGGGCCGCGCTGACGCTGTACACGGCCGCCTACATGAGCGAGGACATCCGCTCCGGCGTGCGGGCCGTGCCGGGCGCGCAGCTGGACGCGGCGATGGCCCTGGGCTTCAGCTTCCTGGCCGGCATGCGCCTGGTGGTGCTGCCGCAGGCCCTGCGCATCACGCTGCCACCGCTGCTGTCACAGACGCTCAACCTCTGGAAGAACACCAGCATCGCCACCGTCATCGGCGCGGCCGAGCTGATGACGCAGGCCCAGCGCGTCGAGTCGGCGAGCTTTCGCGGCTTCGAGACCTTTGCCCTCGTCACGGTGGCCTATCTGTCGGTGTCACTGGTGCTGACCGGCCTGGCGCAATGGGCGCTGCACCGCGTATCGCCGCAGGGGGCACGGCGATGAGTGAACTCGTCGACACCTACTGGCTCTACTTCCTCGTCGGCCAGTACCCGCACGGGCCGCTGGGCGGCCTGGCGCTGACCGTGATCCTCGCCACACTGGGCCTGGTGCTCGYGCTGCCGCTGGGCATCCTGCTGGGCCTGGCCCGCTTCAGCCCGAATCGCTGGCTGCGCCTGCCGGTGACCGGCTGGGTCTGGGTGGTGCGTGGCACGCCGCTGCTGATGGTGGTGTTCTGGGCCTATTTCTTCCTGCCCACGGTGACCGGCCACAAGACCGACCAGTTCAGCACCATGCTGGTC
>NZ_JBFUMO010000510.1:0-4224 GCF_054049355.1 Roseateles sp. P5_E11
GTTTCAGCCGCCAATGCCTGCTGACCGGCATCTCCCTGCTGCTGATGGTGGCCCTGGCCGAAGCACTGCTGGCCGGCCGGCACTGGAAGCTGCCTGCCGCGCTGACGGTGCAGGCCGGCGCCGTCGGTTTCGGCGCTGCCCTCGGCACCTGGCTGCGCTATGCAGTCTCGTCGATGGGCGACCCCGGCAACAAGGTCAAGCCCGCCTGGGTGATGTCCACCGTCTTGCTGTGGGCCCTGCTCGGCGGTATCGCCTATGCGCTGCTGCTCGTCAGCCGCGCCCAGCGCCAGGGCCGCGACGAGCTGACCCGGCTGTTCCGCGAGCGCGAGGCGCTCAAGACGCAGCAGACCGAGGCCCAGCTGTCGGCGCTGAATGCCCAGATCGAGCCCCACTTCCTGTTCAACACGTTGGCCAACGTCAAGCGCCTGTACGAGACCCAGCCCGAGCGCGGCCGCAACATGCTGGTGGCCCTGATCGCCTACCTGCGCGCTGCCCTGCCCGGCATGCGCCGGCATGAGTCCACGCTGGCCGAAGAGCTGGAGCTGGTGCGCCATTACCTCGCCATCCTGCAGATGCGCATGGGCGAGCGCCTGTCCTTTGACATCAGCGCACCAGCCGAATTGCTGACGGCCCGCCTGCCGACGCTGGTGCTGCCGACGCTGGTGGAGAACGCCATCAAGCACGGCCTGTCGCCGCTGCCCGAAGGCGGGCGCATCGAGATCCGCGCTGCACACGCGGCCGATGGCGGCCTGACCGTCGAGGTGGCCGACAACGGCCAGGGCTTCGGCACGGCCAGCGGCGGCGCCGGCGTCGGCCTGGCCAACACGCGCGCACGGCTTGCCGCGCGTTTTGGCGACATGGCCACGCTGGCTCTGGAAGCCGTCCAGCCGCGCGGCGTCGTGGCCCGCGTTCATCTGCCGGCAGAAGCTCTGGTATGAATGCATTGCGTCATGTGCTGCAGTCCTGGCGCTCCCTGAGCCTGAACGAGGCYCTGGTCTTCGTCAGCGCGGCCCTGCTGTTCGGCGCCATCGACCTGACCTCGCTGCTGGAACTGCGTGTCGGCGACCAACTGCCCCAGGTGCTGGCCCGCCAGCTCAGCCTGCCCCTGGTCAGCTGYGCCGTGCTGCTGCTGTGCTGGCTGCCGGCCGCGCGCAGCAGCCCCATCCACCCGGCGCGCCGCCAGCGCCTCGTGGCAGCCACCTTGCTGGGCTCCGTGCTGGCCATGGCCGTCATCTACCCGCTGGCAGCCGCCCTGCCCTGGCCGTCGCTGTGCGACATCTATGCCCAGACCCACGGCAAGATGAAGTGCACGATGTTCCGCGTCAACGCCGTCATCGGCGACACGCTGTGGGTCTTCATGCCGGCACTGATGATCGTCGGCGTGCTGGAGTTCCGCACGCTGCGCCGGCGCCAGGACCAGGCCGCGCAGGACCTGCTGCGTGAGCACAGCCAGCTGCGCCGCCACGCGCTGGCCTCGCGCCTGGCCGCCCTGCAGGCCCAGGTCGACCCGGCCTTGCTGTTCGACGCCCTCGTCTCCGTCGAGCAGGCCTATGGCCGCGAGGACCCGACCGCCAGCGCGCGGCTGGAGCGGTTGATCCGCCATCTGCGCGTGGCCCTGCCGCGGCTTCGCGATGCCGGCGCCACGCTGGGCAGCGAGGCCGAGTTGATCGCCAGCTACCTTGACCTTCTGCGCGATCTCAACGGCGACCCGCCCGCCTTCGACTGCGAACTCGGCCCGCGCGGCGCGACCCAGCTGCCACCGATGCTGCTGCTGCCCCTGGTCCAGCGTGCGGTGCGGCTGGGTCACCCAAGCCGCTGCTGGCTCAGCGTCAATGGCAGCATCACGCTGGGCTTCGACCAGGAGGGCCTGTGCAGCGATGACGCCGACCTCGCGTCGCTGCGCGAGCGCCTGGCGGTGCTTGGCGCGAAACTTGTCTGCACGAGTGGCAATGGCCGCACCGAATTCACCTTAGAACTTTCTGCATGAGCCTGTTTGCCCCCACCGCCGTCGTTGCTGAGGACGAAGCCGCGCTGCGTGGCGAACTCGTCGAGCAGCTCGGCAAGCTCTGGCCCGAACTCAGCATCGTCGGCGAAGCGGCCGATGGGCTGGAAGCACTGCGCCTGCTGGACCGTCACCAGCCCGACATCCTCTTCCTCGACATCGAGATGCCCGGCGCCACCGGCATCGACGTGGCCCGCCAGGTCAATGGCCGTGCCCATGTCGTCTTCGTGACGGCCTATGACCAGTACGCCATCGCCGCCTTCGACCAGGGCGCGGTGGACTACCTGCTCAAGCCGCTGGCCGGCGCGCGCCTGTTCACGGCCATCTCGCGGTTGAAGGCGCGGCTGGGCCAGGCACCGGCCCAGCTCGGTGGCGTGCTCGACGAGCTTGTCGCTCGCCCCGCCGCCACACCGTCTGCCGCGCGCGCGCCGCTTCGCTGGATCAACGCCTCGGTGGGCCAGACGCTGCGCCTCATCACGGTCGACGAGGTCATGTTCTTCCAGAGCGACAACAAGTACACGCGGCTGGGGCTGAAGGACGGCGAGGCCTTGATCCGCAAGCCGCTGAAGGAGCTCATCGACGAGCTCGACCCGCAGCAGTTCTGGCAGATCCACCGCTCGACGCTGGTCAATGTGAACTCGATTGCCACGGTCAGCCGGGACTTTCGGGGAAGGATGCAGATCAAGTTGAAGCATGGAGCGGAGATGCTGTTGGTGGCGGAGAGCTGTGCGCATCTGTTTCGGCAGATGTGAGGGTGGGTTGGGTTGCTTTTGCGGAGAGCGCGTCTGCTCGATGCATTGCCGGGAGTCCGTCCCGGCGGCCGGGTAACTTTCTTCTGCGGGGCCAGAAGAAAGTCACCAAAGAAGAGGCCCTGAACCGCACACCAGCACCACATGCACGAGCTGCGCCGTGCAACAGCCGGTCGGTGAGTGGGCAGAYGCGAGCCGCTGCGCTCTCGCTGCTGTCCCTATCRSCAGTACCATSCATCGCACCGGCKGGCCGCTTAACGCGCGGCTGCACGCCGGGCTCAYCAGAAAMYCAAATACAGCGTCGCTCGGGCGACGCGACGGCGGGGACAACTCATCCGTCCTGCRTAGGTCRGGTGACGCAGTGAACTCCAACGCCCCCACGTAACCGCTGTGGCGTCGCTCCAGCGACGCGGTATTCCCTGGTGAGCCCGGCGTGCAGCCGGCGTTAACCGGCGTGAAGGGGCGATCCTTGATGCTCGTCATAGGGACAGCAGCGAGAGCGCAGCGGGTCGCGTCTGCCCGAAATGGAAGTGAGAGTTTTCGCGCGCCGATCTTGGCGGTGTGGTGCTCGTGTGCGGTTCAGCGCCTCTTCTTTGGTGACTTTCTTCTGGCGCCGCAGAAGAAAGTTACCCGGCCGCCGGGACGGACTCCCGGCAATGCACCGTGCAAACGCACAAACAGGCCAAAGCATACAAACACAACACCGGCATGATGCCCCCATGCCCAGCCCCCAGCAGCTCCGCGGCGCCAGCCGCCTCGCCGTCGATGCCACCACCGGCGTCACCAACCTCGTCGAGGCCATGCACGCCGAGATCGCCCGGCTGCCGCTGACCAAGCAACGCGACCGCACCACCGGCATCACCGGCCTGGTCTACCGCAGCGTACGCGGCGTGACCCAATTGGTAGGCGGCGGCCTGGACCTGGCGCTGGGCGCACTGACACCGTTGCTCGGCCAGGCCAAAGCCGACCACGCGAACGCCGCGCAGGCCGCATTGAACGGCGTACTGGGCGACTACCTCGAAGACACCCTCAACCCGCTGGCCACGACGATGAACCTGCGCCCGCTGGTGGACGGTGCGACCGGACCGGCCCTCATCATGCTGCACGGCCTGTGCATGAATGAGGCGCAGTGGCGGCGTGACGGAGCCGACTTCCCCGCTGCGCTCGCGGCACTCGGCTACCAGCCGCTGGGCCTGCGCTACAACAGCGGCCGACCGATCTGGCGCAACGGCGCCGAACTGGCCAAGCTGATGGACGACGTGCCCGGCCCGCTGACGCTGCTCGGCCACAGCATGGGCGGCCTGGTGGCACGCAGCGCCATTGCCCAGGCCGGGCGGCGGCGCTGGCCCAAGCGGCTACAAGCCTTCGTCACGCTCGGCACGCGCGGGCGCGGCACGTGGCCATCCGCCTCGACGTGGACGCGCCGCCAGGGCCGGTGCTCTACCTGCAGGTGCGCGACGATGGCGTGGGCGC
>NZ_JBFUMO010000511.1:0-4217 GCF_054049355.1 Roseateles sp. P5_E11
GGTTTGTTTCATCTCCCACAGGCCCGGCTTCATCATCTGGGCCGAGGCGGAAGTCGCTAGCGCGACCAGGGAAAGGGCAATACAGCGAGCAGCGATCATGGCAAGGTCTCTCGAATGAAAGCGTGGTGAGACCTTGGCTCCTTCACGCTCAGGCAAACACGCCCGCAGTATCCAACATGCTCTGGCTGACCTGACCCAGGTGATGCATGGTGTCGCCCCATTGCATCTCCATGACGGTCAGGCGCTTGAAGTAGTGGCTGCCGGCGTACTCGTCGGTGACGCCGATGCCGCCGTGCAGCTGGGTGCACTGCTGGCCAACGAAGCGCATCGAGTTGCCAAGCTGCACCTTGGCCTGCGACAGCGCGCGGCGGCGCACGGCGGGCGCGTCACCCAGGCGCAGCGTGGCGTAGTAGCTCATCGAGCGGGCCAGTTCGAGCTGCATCTTCACGTCGGCGATACGGTGCTTGAGCGCCTGGAAGCTGGAGATCACGACGCCGAACTGCTTGCGCGTGTTCATGTACTCGACGGTCAGCGCGAGGTACTTCTCCATGACGCCGATGGCCTCGGCAGCCTGCGCGGCAATGCCGATGTCGGCGGCCAGTTCCAGCAGGGCATGGCCTTGGTCGGGACCGGCGATGAGCTGGGCGGGCGTGTTGTCGAAGTGGACCTCGGCCGCGCGCGAGCCGTCATAGAGCGAATAGGGCCGCGTGTGCACGCCGGCCGCCGAGCGTTCGACGAGGTAGAGGGCTACACCGTGCGGGGCGTCGTCGGTGCCGGACACGCGGGCCGGCACGATGAAGGCGTCGGCGACGTCGCCAGCCGGCACCAGGCTCTTCACGCCGGTCAGCTTGCCGTCGACGGCGCGCGTGGCTACCTGATTCAGGCGGTAGCGCGATTTGGCCTCCTGGTGCGCGAGCACGACGAGGGCCTCGCCACCGGCGATGCGTGGCAGCCAGGTGGCCTGCAGTTCATCGGGCGCGCGTCCGAGCAGCGCCGGCGCGATCAGCGCGCCCTGCGCCACCGGCTCCATGACGAGGCCGCGACCGAGCTCTTCCATGACCACCATCGCCTCGACGGCGCCGAAGCCCATGCCGCCGTGTGCCTCAGGCACTGCCAGCGCGGTCAGGCCCAGGCCCGCCAAGCCGTTCCAGGCGGCGCGGTCGAAACCGCCAGCGCGCTCGATCTTTGTTCGGCGCTCGAAGGCGTAGTCCTTGTCGACAAAGCGGCGCACCGCGTCGCGCAGAGCTTCCTGGTCTTCACTGAAATCGAAATCCATTTGTCTTGTCTCCCGCTCAGCCAAGCACCGTCTGCGCGACGATGTTGCGTTGCACTTCGTTCGAGCCGCCGTAGATCGTCGTCTTGCGGACGTTCAGGTAGTTGCCGGTCAGCGGGATGGCGTGCATGGCGCCGCCGATCCAGGCACCGCCCAGCCACTGGTCGCCTTGCCAGCCGGCCTCCATGGCCTCGTGCACATAGGGCAGGGCCAGCGGGCCACCGGCCAGCATCATCAGCTCGGTGTAGCGCTGCTGCAGTTCGCTGCCGCGGATCTTGAGCAGGCCCGCGACGTCCAGCGGCTGCTTGCCGGTGCGCTCGCCCGAAAGCACGCGCAGCACCATCATCTCCAACGCGACGACGTCGACTTCGCACAGCGCGATCTGGTCGCGGAAGCGTTGGTCGTCCATGAGCCCCTCGGCCTTGGCGATGCGCTTGAGCCGCTCGAGCTCGCGCTTGGCGCGGTTCACGTCGGCGATGTTGGTGCGCTCGTGCGAGAGCAGGTGCTTGGCATAGGTCCAGCCCTTGTTCTCCTCGCCGATCAGGTTCTCGGCCGGCACCTCGACGTTGTCGAACCAGACCTCGTTCACCTCGTGCTCGCCGTCGAGCATGATGATGGGCTTGACGCTGACGCCGGGCGTCTTCATGTCGATCAACAGGAATGAGATGCCGGTCTGCGGCTTGCCTTCGGTCGATGTGCGCACCAGGCAGAAGATCCAGTCGCCGTACTGGCCCAGCGTCGTCCAGGTCTTTTGGCCGTTGACGATGAACTTGTCGCCCTGGCGCTCGGCGCGGCACTTCAACGAGGCCAGGTCAGAGCCCGAACCGGGTTCGCTATAGCCCTGGCTCCACCAGACCTCGCCGCTCATGATGCCGGGCAGGAAGCGCTGCTGCTGCTCCGGCGTGCCAAAGGCCATGATGACTGGCGCGACCATGACCGGGCCGAAGGGCACGATGCGCGGCGCGCAGGCCAGCGCACATTCCTCTTCGAACAGATGGCGCTGCACGGCATTCCATCCTGGGCCGCCGAACTGCTTGGGCCAGGCCCAGCCATGCCAGCCCTTGGCGCCGAGGATCTTGGCCCAGCGCTGCAGATCGTCCTTGTTCAAGCGCAGCGCGTTGCGTACCTTGTGGGCGATATCGGCCGGCAGGTTGGCGCGCACCCAGTCGCGCACCTCGGCGCGGAAGGCCAGCTCCGCATCGGTGAAGTTGAGGTCCATGTCTCGCCGTATTGTCGTGATGGGAATACCCGGCTTTTAGCACGGTCGTTCGCATCCTGGCTGTCCGGCCTGGGACAGAACAGCGAGCTGGTTTCCAGAAAGCAGAAAGCCGCCCGGAGGCGGCTTTCAGTCGAGATGACTCGGATCAGGCGGCGAGCTTTGCCTTGCGGCGACGCAGGCCGGCGACACCGACCAGAGCGACGCTGGTCAGGGCCAGCGAGGCGGGCTCGGGCAGCTTGAGGTTGGTGCCACCGCAGACGCCCTTGGAATCGACGGCTTGCGTGCACTTGGTGCCGGCCACGGCGTAGAGCTTGAAGAAATCGTCGCCATTGGTCAGCGTGGCGCGGTTTTCGGTCGCGATGCTGTTGGCGCCACCGGCCGTCTGAGCAAAACCGGAGTTGTAGGCGCTAATCAGCCACCAGCTGGACGTCTTGCCGGCGCCGTTGACCGAGTTGTAGGGATTGCTGGTGTCCTGAACCATGTCGCCATAGTTGCCAACCAGTTCCCAGCCGGCCATCGTGCCGGCTGCAGCGCCAGTCAGCGTGGGCGCTGCGGCGCCGGTCCAGCGGAACACGGACACATCAACCAGGCCGGTGCCGACTTGCGTGGTACCTGCACCGCAGGTGCCGCCGTTTTGGTACGTCATCGCCTGCGTGGTGGTGTTCTTGCAGCTGATCTCGACGTTGGACGTGAAGCCAAGGCCGACGCTGCTCAGCACGGTCGAAGCGCTGAAGCTCAACAGCACCGCCTCGGTATTCTGGTTATTGTCCAATGCGTGATAGGGCGAGCCGTTGTCGGTGCCGGTGTACATGCCCTGGCCGTTGCCCGCGAACTGGGTCAGCGCGCTGCTGGTCCAGTTGCCATTGACCTTGTTGTTGACGTCGTTGGAGGCGTAGAAGCCCGACATCTGAACCGTGTAGGCGGCGTTGCCGCTATCGCCGACCGTGGTGGTGGGCGTGGTGTCCAGGCCCCAGTAGGCTTGGGCGCTCGAAGCCAGGCTCAAGCCGGCGACGAGGGCGCTCAGGGCAATCCAGCGGGACTTTTGGGCTTTCATCGGTTTTCCTTTTGGGCTGTCACCAGCTTTTATTCGCATTCGAGAGGTTTCTAGCAAGCTTGATGCCAAACCAGAAAACTCCTTGACTTTCAATGTCTTGCCAATTTGATCAGGGTGGTGACTGTTGGAAATTGTAAGAACAACCGACAGCCAAATAAGGCCTTTCGCCCCCTCAGTTGAGGGTGGCCAGCAATTTCTTGGCGTCCTCGGCCGAGGCAAAACTCACGGTGCGCAAAGCGGCGCGGAGTTCCTCGCGCGCTTCACCGCTGCGCCCCGCCTTGGCGAGCACCGCGGCAAGGTGGTAGCGAATGTCGGGGTTGTCGGGCGCGCGCAGGCGGGCGTCGCGCAGCAATTGCAACGCGCGATCGGGTTTCCCGGCGAGGTGGTTGGCCCAACCGGCGGTGTCCATCAACATGGGGTTGCGGATGTCGACCTTGTAGGCGCGCTCGGCCATCTCCAAGGCGCCGGGGTCTTTCGACTCCATCAGCACGTTGGCGAGGTTGTTCAGCGTTTCGGCATGGTTGGGACGCTGCTTCAGGATGGCTTCGTACTGCTTGCGCGCAGCGGCGAAGTCGCGCGCGTGCAAGTGCTGCACAGCGACGGCGTTGCGCACCGCGAGGTCGCTGGGGCTGCGCTTGAGCCAGGCGTCTCCCAGCTCGACGGCGGCCTTG
>NZ_JBFUMO010000512.1:0-4216 GCF_054049355.1 Roseateles sp. P5_E11
GCACACCGAACGGCTGGTTCAGGGCGACGAGCTCGGGATTGGCTTTGCGCCGCTCATCGTCCGCTGCCAGCGGATAGTGGAACTGTTGGGCCAGGGCGAACATGACGTCGTCATTGCTCGCGAACCCGAGTGCGACCGCTGCYTCGCCAAAGCGCAGGCCCTCACTTCGTTGCTGTTGGACGATTTTTTCGACTTGATCGGCAGACAGCAGCCGCAGGTCCTTGAGGATGCTCCCTATGGAGCGGTCAGCCACGTTTTCGTAAGACGTCATCAAATGCTCCGGCCGGAGTCAGGGGCGCTGAGCGCCGGTGCGCCAGGCGAATGGAGCATCGGACGTGCGGGGTTGAACCGTTTTGCCGTTGGCTTGGGAAGCGTGCCCAGCACCGGAAGACCCAATGCCGTCACCACATCCTCCAGCGCGCGAATGCGGCGGTCGTTCAATTCGAGGATGAGCGCGACGCCCACCGCCAGCAAACCGCCCAGCAAGATACCGACTGCCGTATTCAGCAAGAGTTTCGGGCTGCTGTGTTCCGCGGGCGGCAGCGCGACGGTCAGCATGCTGGCATAGCTCTGCGTGTTCTGCGCCTCGAGTCCGGTCTGGCTCAGGCGGGCGGCCAAACCATCGTAGATGCGCTGCGCATTCTCGACCTCCCGCTGCAGGACGGTGACCTCGTCCCGCGAAGACTTCAGTTCAAGAACCTTCATGCGCTGAGCATCCAGCGAGGCCCGGACCTGCCCCTCACGAGATTTGTTGATCGTGTTGCTGACCGAGACGCCGCCCGAAATCCGCGTCGTTTCGCTGTCGATCTTGCGCTTCAGTTCGGCAATATTGGCCTTCGTTTCGCCCACCTGCGGATTCGCGTCTCCCAGGCGCTGCGACAGTTCCTGCAGCCGTGCTTCCGCGCGGCTCAAGTCGAGCTTCAGGCCCCCAATCACCGGGTTGTTGATCACCTCTTGGAGCCGATCAGTCTGGGTGCCCTGGGCCTGGGTCTGGCGGCTCGAGCTTTCCGCGGAGATGGCCTGCAGCTGCGTCAGCTGACTGCTGAGTTCGTTCAATCTCGCGTTCTCGACGTCGAGCCGTTCGTCCGTGGCGATGATTCCCTTTTCACGCTGAAAGGCCGACAGCTTGGCCTGGGCTCTTTCAAGCGCTTCGCGGGCGTCATGGGTTTGCGTATCGAAGAACTTCCTGAAATTCTGCGCAGGGTCCGCGCGCAGTTCCAACGTGGTGGCGATATAAGCCTTTGCGTATGCATTCGCCAGCGCGGCGGCGAAGGTGGGATCCTGGCTCTTGAACGAAATATTGATGACGTTGCTTTCCCGACTCGGCTTGACGTCAAGATAGTTTTGCAGAAAGAGAATCACGTACTGCTCGATGGTTCCCTTCCCTTCACCATCGTCCTGCCACTGCTCCCGAATACCCGGAACTTCCGTCAATTTGAGATCGCGAATGACGCGCAGCGCAACGCGATCGCTCATCAGGATATCCAGCTGCGTCGCCATGAAGCTGGGCATGATCGCCGAAGGATTGACGAACGCGGTGATCGGGTCGGGCTTGACGTCGATCACCACGCTGGCTTCGCCCTTGTACTTCTTGGGCAGCACCAGGCTGATCACGACGATCGCCGTGACAACAAACGCGAAAACACCAAGCGCCGCCCACTTTCTGGCGCGCAAGACAGCGATGAATTGAGCAAAAGTCATTGTTCCCGTCCTGGCTCAGAGCTCTTAGAAGAGGCTTTCACGCACGTAAACGACGTCCCCGTCCTGGACCTTCTCGTCCATCGCGGGCGTGACGACCTGGACGCGCCCATCGGCAGACTTTCGGTGCACACGGACGCCCCGCTCGGTACCGCGCTGCGTCAGGCCACCCCCAACCGCGAGCACCTGCATCAGGGTCATGCCGCGCTCCAGGCGCATCGGCCCGGGGCGCTGCACCTCGCCATAGATATAGACCAGCGGAGCACGGTCCACCCAGAGCACGTCGCCGTTCTGGATCAGCACATCGTTGACTCGGCCCTGCTCCGCGGCGGGACCGAAGACGGTGGGCAGGTCGATTTCCGTGCGGAAGGGCTTGCCGTTGCGCATCCCGGTCAGCACGAGTTGGTCACCGCCCGTCGTCGCAACGCCACCCGCATTGGCCAGCAGGTCGGTCATGCGCATGTCAGCGGTTTCGATCGGGAAGCGGCCGGGGCGGTTGACCTGGCCCAGCACGCTGGCCTGGTTGCCCTTGATCTGCATCAGGACAAGCGTGACCTGTGGCGACTTGACGAAGTTGCCGCTCTTCAAGCCTTCGGCGATGAGCTTTTCGGCGGCGCTGACGCCCAAGCCGCCAATGCGGATGTTGCCGAGCAACGGGTAGCTGATGACGCCTGTTTCTGACACCCGAGTTTCGAGTGTCAGGTCCGGGTTCTGATACACGACCACACGGACGACGTCGCCAGCGCCCAGATGATATTCAGCCATGGCGGGAGCAGCCGCCTTGGCAGGGGCAGGAGCCTGAGCCTGCACGCACGCGGCCGCCAACAAACCGAAAGTGGCGGCAAGAAGCAGTTGGTGAAAACGAATCTTCATCATTTCAGACCCATACCCTTGGAGATCGAAGCCGAATCAAGACCGCTGGCCGCCGGGGCAGCAGCGGGAGCAGGAGCAGGCGCCTCAGAGGTGACCGGCGCCACGGGCGCAGGCGCAACAGGCGTCACACCGCCAGCCGCCGAAGCCGCCTGCGCGAACTTGCCGACGTATTCGATCTTGGAACTGTCACGCAGCGCCTTGATGTCCCTCTGCACGACTTCGGCCTTGCGCTGGTTCATCAGGAAAGCTTCGATGGCAGGGCGGGCGCGGACTTCATCCACGGGCTGGCTGCGCGAGCCGACGAGGAAGAGCACCGTCATCCCGTTGGGGCTGGGGCTGACCATGGAGTCGCCATCCTTCATCTTGGCAATGGCGTCCAGGCCGGCCAGGGGCAGTTGCTCGGCGGCCCGCACGGCCTGGTTGCCGTTGAAGCGGATGTCGGCGGACTTCAGGTATTCAGCGAACTCGTTGAGGTTCTTGGCCGCCGCGAGCTTGGCGCGGATGGTCTCGAACTGCTCCGGCTTGGCCTCGATCTGCAGTTCCTGCAGGCTGTAGATGCGGCGGTCCTTGAACAGGGCCGGCTTGTCGTTGTAGTACTTGGCAATCTCTTCGTTGTTGGGCTTGGCAACGCTTTCGCCAACGCGCTCGGCGTAAGCCCGGGCGATGATCTCGCGCTTGGCGGCTTCGATCTGCTGCACGACACGCGGGTCGCGGTCGAGCTTTTGCTCCTGCGCCTTCTGGACCGCCAGTTCCTGGTCGATCAGGCGCTCCAGCACCTGACGGCTGGCGGCCTCGGCCTGCTCCGGCTTGAGGCCCTGCTGGCGCTGCAGCACGAAATTGATCTGGTGGACGGTGATCTCTTCCTTGTTGACCTTGGCCGCCGTCTGGGACGCCTTGTCGCCCTTGTCACCACCGCAGGCCGTCAGCAGCGCCGCAACGGCGACGACTGCCAGGAGCAGGTGGGCACGGTGCTTGTTCTGTCGGTTTGCCATCTGATGAAGGTCCTTGTTATGCAGAGAAAGGGCACCCGCCCCAAAGAGCGAACGAGTGTAGCGGCGCGATATGTCGCTTCTGCGGGGCCCACGAAGCCAGAACTGGGTTCGTCGGCGGTCGGCAGTTAGAGCAAATACAAGCGGGAAGTTCCCAAGATCCCACGTTCTTGGGGGGTGGTCGCTTGCGATTGAGGATGACGCCTTCCGGCGTCATTCGATACGCAATATTCGGTATTCGACTTTCGGGCCGAGCGACGGGCCGCTCCCTAGCCGGCCCGCTCAGGCGATGTGCTTGCCGCTCAATGCGGCAAGCATCGCCATCCCCCCGGGGGCTGAGGCCGGACATGGTGAGTCCAGTGGACTCGCCGTGCCTGCCGCAGAGCAGCGGGCTTGACCGCTGCGCGGCCTGCAAGGCCGATCAGGCTGCCCGCGTCCAGCAGGGCAAGACTGAGCGAGGGGTCAACATTTGATCCCGGCGTGCAGGGCGACGATGCCGGCACTGAGGTTGTGCACGTCCACGTGGCCGAATCCGGCCGTCTTCATCATGGCCTTGAGCGTGGCCTGGTCGGGATGCATGCGAATGGACTCGGCCAGGTATTTGTAGCTCTCGGCGTCGCCAGCGAACAGCGAACCCAGCTTGGGCAGGATGTTGA
>NZ_JBFUMO010000513.1:0-4213 GCF_054049355.1 Roseateles sp. P5_E11
CTCCGGAGTCACGCGTGACGCCGCCGTGAGTCACGCGTGACACCGGCGTGACGGGCCAGCGCGCGCGCGTTTGGACAAGCCAACACTCTCCTGTGTAAGGGTTCGCGCAGATCAACGAGCCGCGATGCAGTTGGTGGGTGCTGCAGTTGGCTCCATGCCCGCCATGAGGCGCTGCTGACCGAGAAGTTAGGCGGCGTCGGACGGGCTCGGCGGCAAGGAGTCCCCGAAAAAAACAAAAGCGAGCACAGTGGAATACATGACGATGAAAACGCTCCCTCCCTTCCTCGCTCTCGAACTGGAAATCCGGGTCGCCCTGCCCACGAAGGAAGCCGCCTTCCACCTCAACCGGTCTGAGCAGACCCTGCGCCTGTGGGCGTGCAAGCAGTGCGGCCCGCTGCTGCCGGTGCGCATCAACGGCCGTCTGGCCTGGCCCGTGGCCGAGATCCGCCGCGTGATGACGGGGGCCGCATGATGGGCGCGGACGATCTGGATGCCGGCCGGGAGGCCGCAGCCGCTCCGCGCAGCATCGATGGGCAGGGGCCGTGCAGCGCCTACCTGTCATTCGTGAAGATCAAGACAGCCGCCAAGCTGGGGTTCGCCGCCAAGCACAACCTTCGGGAGATTGCAGCCGAGCTACGGGAAGGGGGGCGCATCGATTCCACGCGGAGGTGCCTGAACGAGGTGATCGCAGGCCCAGCAACCGCGCTGGAGGTGGCGGCGCTGGCCCGCGGCATGGTTGCCGCCGCCTATCCTGTGAAGCTGCCACGACGCGATGCCGTGCTCTGCATCGAGTTCATGGTGAGCTTGCCCGCCGACCATGGCGTCGATGAGGAGGCTTTCTTCACCGCCACATTGGCGTGGCTGGGACGCCGGTTTGGCGGTGTCGGCAATGTCGTCAGCGCCGTTGTGCATCGAGACGAGGACAACCCGCACATGCACGTCCTGCTTGTACCCCTGGTCGATGGCGGGCTGCGTGGAAGCGAGGCCATCGGCGGTAAGGTCAAGGTGCGCGGCTTCTACAGGGACTTCGACTTGCAGATTGGGACGGGCTTCGGTCTGAAGCCAATAGCGGKCACGCTGAGAGAGGCTGAGAGGGCGCGTGCGGCGTCCTGTGTAGTCGCCGCGCTGAAGCGGCTTGACGACCCGTGCCTGACCAGTGGGGTATGGCCGGCGCTAAACCACTTGATCGAGATGAACCCTCTCCCGCTGGCGGTGGCGCTAGGGATCGATGCCGGGCGGCAGCCGCGAGCGTGGCGCGAGCGGTCTTTTACGGACATCATGATTAGCAAGGGCAAAGGCAGCCAGGACCGCGAGATCGGCGCATAGGAGTGCGCCTGACTGATCTCGCCCCACCGGGAGCGTGGGAGCGAGGTTGTCATCGAAGTTTCCAAATGGTTGTCGGTTTCGAGCTGACAACTACGGGGGGGCACGAATCGGCATCGCGCCGTGCTGGTGTCGGCAGCTAAGCCTTCCTCTTGGGCCTGTCGGGCTCTGCGAGGGCGTTCTTGAGGCCTTCCAGGGCCTGCTGCTGCAGCGCGCTGGGCAGCAGGTGGAATGCGCAGAGAAGCTCGGCCACCTGGTCGTCGGCGGCGTAGAAGTAGGGAGCGGGCACGTTCAGTCTCTCAGCGATCCGCTCGATGAGTTCAAGGCCAGGCACGCGAGCGCCAGTCTCGTAGCGATTCATGCGCGTGCTGGCGGACTCCGCTTCCAGGCCGACTTCCAGTCCGAGCATCTCCTGCGACAGCCCGGCGCGTGTACGGGCCGCCTTGATGCGCCTACCTATCACTGACATGCACGACCCGCTCAAAAGCGCGGATCGTTCTAGACCGGGGGCTTTCAAATACTACCGTTTTGGTAGTATTGGTTGCCGTTTATGGATTTCCTATTTGGCGCCCTCGCGCACCGCGAGGTGAGAGGGCGCCAGCATTGAAGGGACGACATGGTCCACATTTCGCAAAAGAAGATCACCCTGAACCTCAATCAAGGCCAGCAGGCCCATCTGGAGGCCATCGGGCTGAGGCTTCGCCGCTCGCGGCGCTGGGTCACTGCAGCGCTTGTTCGCAGAGGATTGGGGCAGCAGCATGCTGCCGATCCCCAAATCTTTCAGGGCTCGTTTGACCGCCAGCTTCGCGAAGCCGTAGCTGCTGTCGCGGCAATGGTGCCAGTCGCCGCAGGCGAGGTTGGCGTGAAAGGCGGCGTGCCGCGGGGCTTCGCCGCTGTACTCACCGACGTTGAGTGTGACGTGATCAAGTCTATGGCCGACGAGCAAGAGCGATCATCAGCATGGATGGCGGCGCGTCTTATCGCGCGCGGGCTGCAGGATCTCGGGCTGGCGGGCGCCGCTGAGTCGCAGGCGGACTTCCAGGCGATGAAGGGCATTGTCGAGTCGCCAATGCCAATTCATCCAGGCGCGCGCTCTGTCAATGATGCTGTCCATGCGGCCGGGCCGGCGGAAGCGCAGGCAGCCCCCGGTGATACCCAGCCCGCCGAGCGGTCGCCTCACCCTGTGGTCACGCTACTGGCTCAGAACGTCCATCTGGCAATGTTGCTCAAGTGGGGCAAAGCCAGCTATACGCGCCTGGCTGCCGCGTCGGGGCTCGGTACCGGTACGCTGCATCGAATCAAGGTAGGCGAAGGGGCCGCCTCCATCGACACGTTGGCAAAGCTCGCCGGGGCTCTCGGGCTTGACGTGTGGCGCTTGCTGGCTCCCCGTCTTGGCGCCGACATCGCTGAGGTAGCGCGTACCTTGAGCGAAGACGCGGTGCGCGTCGCGGAGGCGGTCGACGCCGTGGCCGATCCCCAGGTCCGGCGAGGGCGTGCCGATGCGATCTTGCAGCTCATGCCGCAAGGCTAGAGTGCTTTACACAGTCCACGGTGTGGCTTGCTGGAGGAGTAGGCGATTTCTAGACACAGGATGGCGGATGATGCCGAGGAGCTGTCTGGAACCGGGGTCGCGGTTGCGGGCATTGCGAGGCCGCCAGCTCCCGTCATCGGAGAGCAGGAAGGCGAGGTTGCAGCGGGCGTTGCGGATCGAAGGATGCCCCGAGTGATGCCAGCATGCTTGGCGCCGGCAATGATGGAATGGGCATTGCAGCAGCCGCGTGACGAATGCCTGCGGCTGCTCAGCCCGCGCTTGGCCGCCGAGCTTGACGGGAACGATGGCGAGGGCTCGATGGACTCATGAGCTGCGGGTGCGTTGCCGCGGGCTCCAGCTCGATGCAGGCGCCGCAGTGAAGTGGAGCGTCGCCACGAGCGACCGGTAAACCGACGTGAGCAAGCGCTCGCTACAGGTCGTCCTTCGGCGTTAGTCGCGTACCCCCTACCCGCGTAGGACAACCACTAGATTTGCTCCGAATTCACACACAGCGAATCGCATTCAGCGTACGCTGCAATCAAGTTGAGTTGCCGAAAGGAACAAAGATCGGTACGTGTTAGACTGCTGGGCTCAAAGAATTCTTGGTAGGACCGATGAACACTGTCACGACTGAAGCGCCGGCAACGACGATTGTCTTCGATGGCGAAGCTCGTGACGCCGTCGAAGTGGTGTGGGGCAAGATCATGACGGTCGCCCAAGAAGTGGTTAAGAGTCACGAGCAGCTCGGTTTCGAGTTGATTTCTAAGAAGATCAACCCCAGCTTGGCTGATATCGTCCGCAGCCTTCGTGTCATCGAAACGCTGCTTAATACGTTGATGTGTGCAGTTGAGGAAGAAGACCTGAGTCTGAATCGCCAGTGGCTGAATGCCCAACAGCAGATTCACCTGATTGAGGTTGCGTCTCTCGCGACTCATACGAATGATGAACATGAGTACCACAAGGCTATCGAGGCCTTGAAGAAGCAAGCTGTTTTTTAAGGAGAAGTGCGATGAATGAACTTAAGCATTTCAACCCGTCCGCGTTGATCGCGCCGCAATGCCTGTCGGACTGCAAGTCGATCCTGTCCGAATTGAACGCTGAACTCGATCTGTTGATTGGGTACTTCAGCGAGCTGCGGTGTGAGGACAAGCAAGGCGCGGAAGCGACTGTTTAATAGGGGTCTGCGTCGTCCCCAAGAAGCCCGCTTTGGCGGGCTTTTTTATTGGCGAATCTGCTGTCCCGGTCAGCAAAAAGCCCGCTTCAAGCGGGCTTTGATTTTCGCGGCGCGAGACTTCGCCCACCGCCCTCGGCGGGGTGGCTGCTACGCTCGCAAAAAATCTCTCGCTCCGAGCGTAGCAG
>NZ_JBFUMO010000514.1:0-4207 GCF_054049355.1 Roseateles sp. P5_E11
GAACTGGACGGCGCCTTCACGCGACCCGCTGCGCTCTCGCTGCTGTCCTTGTCACCAATGGCATCCACCGCACCACCTGTCCGCTTAACGSGCGGGATGTGGCGATGTTTGGTGCTCGTCATAGGGACAGCAGCGAGAGCGCAGCGGATCGCGTCGGGGCGCGGTGCAGGTGGGCGTTTTCGCGCGCCGTTGATGGTGGCGTGGCGAACGAGTGCGGTTCAGGGCCTCTTCTTTGGTGACTTTCTTCTGGCCCCGCAGAAGAAAGTTACCCGGCCGCCGGGACGGACTCCCGGCAATGCACCGGTGAGCAGCAATACACGCCAAACCAGACTAAGCCAAGATCTCCTTGATCACATCCCCAAACACGGTGGTCGCCTTCTCCGCCCGCCCTTGATGCGCAAACACCAGCTTCTTGTGGTTCAGCCCCAGCTGATGCAGCAGCGTCGCCTGCAGGTCATACGTATCGATCACCCCGGTCTCCGCGCGCAGCCCGATCTCATCGGTGCCGCCATACGTCCCCGGCTTGATACCACCACCAGCAATCCACTGCGTGTAGCCCCAGGGGTTGTGATCCCGCCCGTTGCCTGACTGCCCATACGGCGTGCGCCCGAACTCCGACGCCCAGACCACCAGCGTCGTCTCCAGCAGCCCCCGCGCCTTCAGGTCCGCCAGCAGCGCGCCCACCGGTTGGTCCACCTGCTTGCACATCACCGCGTGGTTCTTCTCGAGGTTGTTGTGGGCGTCCCAGCTGTCCACGCTGTTGTCCGGCGCGCCCGAGATGACGTGGATGAAGCGCACGCCGCGCTCCACCAGGCGGCGGGCGCGCAGCAGGGCCGTGCCGTACTCGTCGGTCTCCTTGGTGCCGATGCCGTAGGCCGTCTTCGTGGYCGCGGTTTCCTTGGCCAGGTCGAYGGCCTCCGGCGCCGAGACCTGCATGCGGTAGGCCAGGTCGTAGCTCTTGGCGCGGGCGATCAGCTCGGTGTCGCCGGGGTAGCGCTCGGCATGCTCGCCGTTCAAGGCGCGCAGCAGGTCGAGCTGGGCGCGTTGTTCCTTCTCGGTGATGCCTTCGGGGCGCGCCAGGTGCAGGATGGGCGAGTCGCCCTTGCGAAAGGGCGTGCCCTGCAGGGCCGCAGGCAGGAAGCCGCTGCTCCAGATGACGGCGCCGCGGCCGCCGCCGGCTGAGCCCACGCCCGTGGGCAGCACGACGAAGGCCGGCAGGTCGGGGTTGGCCGAACCCAGGCCGTACTGCACCCACGAGCCCAGGGCCGGGCGGCCAGGCACCAGGCCGGCGGTGTGCAGCTTCAGCGACGCGATGACGTGGGTGCTGCCCTCGGTCTTGCTGCCCTTCAGGAAGGCGATGTCGTCGGCCTGCTTGGCGATGTGGGGCAGCAGGTCCGACACCCAGGCACCGCTTTCGCCATGCTGCTTCCAGGTGCGCTTGCTGGCGTAGAGGTTGCCCACGCCGCCGTCGGTGGCCGTCTTCAGGTCCTTGCCGAAGCTGTCGGGCAGCGGTGTGCCGGCCAGCTTGATCAGTTCGGGCTTGTGGTCGAACAGGTCCAGCGTGCTGGGCGCGCCGGCCATGTGCAGCCAGATGACGGCCTTGGCCTTGGCCGGGTGGTGGGGCTGGCGCGGCAGCGTCGGGTCGAAGAGTTCGCTGGCGAAGGCGGATGAGATGCCGCCGAAGCTGCCCGCGCCGAAAGCGGCGAAGGTGGCGGCACCGGCGTGGCCGAGGAAGTGACGGCGGGAATGATCGTGAGAGTGGCTCATGGGCTGACCTCTTTAGAAGCGATAGGTGAATTCGTTGGTGTTGACCAGCGTGTGGACCAGGTCGACGAAGGCGGCGGCGCGGGCCTTGCTGGCGCCCTTGGTGGGGCTTGTTGGCGCGGCTGCGACCACGGTCGTGGCGCCGCCGTCATCCGCCGACTCATCGCCGCCATCGCCCTTCTTGCGCTTGGCAGCCTGCTGATCCAGATAAGTCAGGAAGGCGGTGCGCTCGTAGCGGTCGGGCTCGCGCTTGTAGGCCGCCTTGTAGAAGCCGTCGATCTGCCTGGCCAGATTGGGATCGACGCCCCAGCCCTCGGGCAGATGCGGCTTCTTGACCTCGCCGGCCTGGGCCGTCTGCAGGGCTTCCTGGGCGTTCAGAAAGGCGACCAGCTTCGTCTTCTCCGCGGCCGTGGGCTTGCGCGAGAACAGGATCTCGTAGACGCGGTCGATCTGCGCGGACTCACCTGCAGGCGCCTCCTGGATGACACGGCCGGCCAGAGCCTGGCTCCAGCCCAGCACGAGGTCGCTGTTGACCAGGGCCAGGGCCTGTGGCGCCGTCGTCGTCACGTCGCGCTTGAAGTGAGGGGACTGTGGGTTGGCCCAATCGAAGGTCTCCAGCAGCGGATAGGGCGAGTTGCGCAGCACGAAGACGTAGAGGCTGCGGCGGTTGTGGTCGCGCGGGTCCTCGGACGTCTGCCAGCGGTTGCGCTGGCCGCCGATGTCGAAGTTGGGCGGGATGGGCGGGTAGACCGACGGGCCGCCGCGCTTCTCCTCCAGCAGGCCGGAGGCGGCCAGCAGCGAGTCGCGCAATTGCTCGGCCTCCAGGCGTTGGCGCGGGAAGGCCCACAGCAGCTTGTTGTCCGGGTCCTGCTTGACCTCACGAGCCTGGCTGGCCTGCCGGTAGGTGCTGGACAGCAGGATCTGCTTGTGCAGCGTCTTCACGCTCCAGCCGTTCTTGACGAAGTCGGCCGAAAGCTTGTCGAGCAGCTCGGGGTGGGTGGGCTTGGTGCCGGTCTTGCCGAAGTCGGCGCTGGTCTCGACGATGCCGCGGCCGAAGAACTGGGCCCATTGGCGGTTGACGAAGACGCGGACGGTCAGGCCGTTGTCGGGGCTGACCAGCCAATTGGCCAGGGCCGTGCGGCGGCCCGACGACGTGGCCGTCGGCGCAATCTTCAGCGAGGCGTCGGTCAACAGGGCGGGCAGGCCGGGCTGCACCTCCTGCAGCGGTCGGTCGTAGATGCCCTTGAAGAGGACCTTGGTGGGCGGTGCGTCGTTGCCCAGCTCGACTATGGTGGAGACATTGCCCGGATCCTTGGGCTTGAGGGCGTCGAACTTCTTCAGCTGCGCCGTCAGCACCTCGTACTTGGCGTAGGCCTCCTTGTCCTTGGTCTTGAGCTGGTTCTCGGCGTTGCGCGTGCGGCCCGACAGGGTCCACAGGTTGCGGTGGTAGATCCAGCGGTCGTAGGCATTGCGCTCCGATGCCGGCTTGTTGATGGACTCGCGCGTGGCCGGCACGAAGCCCGACAGGCGATCGGTCTCGAGCTTCTCGATGATGGGCTTGAGCAGCGCGTCGCGCTGTTCGCGGATGTCCTTGGTCGCGTCTTCCCACTTGGCCAGCTGGGCGTCGTAGTCGGCCTTGGCCTTGCCCGTCAGCGGCGAGACATCGTCCTTCCAGCTGGTGTTGGCGAAAAAGGCCTGGAACTCGTAGTACTCCTTCTGCGTGATCTTCTCGGTCTTGTGGTCGTGGCACTGGGCGCAGCCCAGCGTCGTGCCCAGGAAGACGGCCGAGACCGTGTCGGTCAGGTCGTTGGCGACCTCCTGCTTCTTCAGGTTCAGGTCGCGGGCGTTGATCTCGTCGGGCAGGTTGCGCAGGAAGCCGGTGGCGATCAGGGCCTCGGTGCGCTCGGGCCAGAGTTCGTCGCCAGCGATCTGTTCCTTGACGAAGCGGTCGAAGGGCTTGTCGGCGTTGAAGGCGTTGACGACGTAGTCGCGGTAGCGCCAGATGTTGGGACGCGTGCCGTCGGTGTTGTAGCCATCGCTGTCGGCATAGCGGCTCAGGTCCAGCCAGCGGCGCGCCTGGCGCTCGCCGTAGCGCGGCGAGGCCAGCAGGCGCTCGACGAGCTTTTCATGCGCCTTGGGCGACTTGTCGGCGACGAAGGCGTTGACCTCCTCGGGCGTGGGCAGGATGCCCCAGGCGTCGAGCGTGGCGCGGCGGATATAGGCGTGGCGGTCGGCCTCGGGCGAGGGGGCGATGCCTTGGGCCTCGAGCTTGGCCAGCACGAAGGCGTCCAGCGGCTGGCGCACCCAGGCCWTGGCCTTGGTGGCCGGCGTGGCGACTTGCGTGTTCAGCGGCGTGTAGGACCAGGGGCGCTCGCTGCCCTTGGTGAAGCCGCCGGGCGGCGCGTAGTCCTCGGCGGGGCTGAGGGTGGCAACGCCGGCCAGC
>NZ_JBFUMO010000515.1:0-4207 GCF_054049355.1 Roseateles sp. P5_E11
CGGTGCAGGTCTTCCTGGACAAGAACCCCGAGCTCTTCGAGACGGCCGCCGAACGGTCGGATGTGAAGATGCTGATGCTCTGCCTCATCCTCGGCCTGACCGGCTGGGCCGGCCTGTGCCGCCTTGTGCGCGCCGAGACCTTGAAGCTGCGCGAGCTTGACTACGTGCAGGCGGCGACGGCCTTCGGCGTCGGCGACTTGGCGATCATGGCCCGGCACATCGTGCCCAACGTCATGCACCTGGTGTTGATCACGGTCGTGCTGAGCTTCTCCGAACTCATCCTGTACGAAGCCGTGCTGACCTATGTCGGCGTCGGCGTCGATCCGGTCATGAACAGCTTCGGCAGCATGATCAACCTGGCCCGCGCCGAGATGTCGCGCGACCCGGTGGTCTGGTGGAGCTTTGCAGCGGCCTTCGGTTTCATGGTTGGCCTGGTGTTGGCGGCCAATCTGTTTGCCGATGGCGTGCGCGACGCTTTCGATCCCAAGGCCCGCTCCACCCGGCCGCGCGTCTTCCAGCGCAAGGGGGTCGCCGATGCTTGAGATCGACGACCTGCGGGTCCAGCTGGATGCCGACGCGGGCCTCGTGCGTGCCATCGACGGCCTGCATCTCGCGCTGACGCGCGGCGAAACCTTTGCGCTGGTCGGCGAAAGCGGCTGCGGCAAGAGCATGACGGCGCTGGCGTTGATGCGCTTGCTGCCCGAGAACGGCCGCATCGCCGGCGGTGCCGTGCGCCTGGACGGGAAGGACCTGCTGGCTCTGCCCGAGAGCCGCATGCGCGAGGTGCGCGGCGGCCGGGTGTCGATGATCTTCCAGGAACCCTCGACCAGCCTGAACCCGGTCATGCGCGTGGGTGACCAGATCGTCGAGGCTATCGAAGCCCATACGCCGCTGCGCGGCACCGCGGCGCGTGCCAAGGCCATCGACTGGCTGGCCCGGGTCGGCATTCCCGAGCCGCAGCGCCGCATCGACGACTACCCGTTCCGCCTGTCGGGCGGCCAGAAGCAGCGCGTGATGATCGCCATTGCGCTGGCGGCCGAGCCGGAGTACCTGATCGCCGACGAGCCGACGACGGCGCTGGACGTGACCATCCAGGCGCAGATCCTCGACCTGATCCGCGACCTGCAGCGCGAGCGCCAGCTCGGCGTGCTGCTGATCACCCATGACCTGGCCGTCGTCAGCGGCATGGCCCACCGAGTGGCGCTGATGTATGCGGGCCAGATCATCGAGGTGGCGCCAGCCGCCGAGTTCTTCGCGGCGCCCAAGCACCCCTATGCCCGGTTGCTGCTGCAGGCTTTGCCCGGTGCTGCCCGGCGCGGCGAGCCGCTGGCGGCCATCGCCGGCATGGTGCCGCCGCTGTGGACGGCATTCGCCGGTTGCCGCTTTGCGCCGCGTTGCGACAAGGCCATGAGCCACTGCGCAACCACGGCACCGGCGCTGACCGAGGAAGGCCCGCAGCACCAGGTGCGCTGCCTGCTCTACAGCCAGCCGGGCGAGGCCTTGCCGCGAGAGCCTGCGGTCGCCAGGGTGTTGATGGCAGCGGCGCCGGGGCAGGGCGAGCCGCTGCTCGACGTGCGCGACCTGCGCGTGCGCTTCGCGCTGAAGGCGCCGCTCTTTCACCGCGGCCCGCGCTATTTCAACGCGGTGGACGGCATCAGCTTCCAACTCCATGCCGGCCGCACGCTGGCCCTGGTCGGCGAATCCGGTTGCGGCAAGACGACCTCGGGCAAGGCCATCGTGCAACTGCTGCGCCGACAGGCCAGCATCAGCGGCCAGGCTCTCTTCGAAGGCCAGGACCTGTTCAAGCTGGCCGGCCCGGCGCTGCAGCAGGCGCGGCGCTACATCCAGATCATCTTCCAGGACCCGTTCGCGTCGCTGAACCCGCGCATGCGCGTCGCCGACGTGCTGGAGGAGGGCTTGATCGCGCTGCGCCCCGACCTCGACGCCACCGCCCGCCGCGAGCGCCTGCACACCCTGGTCGACCAGGTCGGCCTGCGCCGCGACGCCCTGCAGCGCTGGCCCCACGAGTTCTCCGGCGGCCAGCGCCAGCGCATCGCCATCGCCCGCGCGCTGGCGGTCGAGCCCAGGCTGATCGTCTGCGACGAGCCGACGTCGGCGCTGGACGTCTCCGTGCAGGCCCAGATCCTCAATCTGCTGCGCGAACTGCAGCGCGAGCAGGGCCTGGCCTATCTCTTCATCACGCACAACATTGGCGTGGTCGAGTACATCGCTGATGAGGTCGCCGTGATGCAAGCGGGCCGCGTCGTCGAGCGCGGAAGGTGTGATGAAGTACTCAGACAGCCAACTGCAAGCTTTACGCAAGTTTTACTGAAGGCGGTGCCCCGGTTGGTCTCGATCACGTCGCGCGTAGACAACGGCTAGGGTTTGACACTAGGCCTCGTAACTCCGAGAAACCGTTTCGTATCAATGGCTTACCGCCGATTGGCGCGGTCCTAGGTGCATGTACGGGGAGGGGGGCGATGCTGCGACCGCACAAACTTCCGGCACCCCAAATCTGAGCTGATCGCTCAGGCCAAGGATCGGCCCTACCCAGGGCCAGCACCGCCTCACCACAAAGGCGGGCATCCATCCATTCAGGAGTGTCAATGTTCAAAAAATCCATCATCACCAGCGCCGTCCTGGCCTTGGCCGCAACGAGCGCGCTGGCTCAGGACGCACAAAAGCTGGAACGCATCGAGATCACTGGCTCCAGCATCAAGCGCATCGACGCTGAAACGGCTGTGCCGCTGACCATCGTCACGCGCGAATCCATCGACAAGTCCGGCGCCTCGAATGTCCAGGAACTGGTCGACCGCCTCAGCTCGAACAACGGCGGTGGCCGCTCCCTCGGTGAGTCCATCGGCGACTCCGCCGCCACCGGCCAGACCGGCGCCTCGCTGCGCGGCCTGGGCCGCGAGCGCACCCTGGTGCTGCTGAATGGCCGCCGCCTGGCAATCTACCCTTTCGCCGGCGCCGGCGTTGACCTGAACGCCATCCCCCTGRCCGCCATCGAGCGCATCGAAATCCTGCGCGACGGCGCCTCGTCGACCTATGGCTCCGACGCCATCGGCGGCGTCATCAACTTCATCACCCGCAAGGATTTCCGCGGCGGTGAAGTGACGGCCGGCTACGAGCAACCCCAGGGCATCGGCGGCAAGATCGCCTCGGCACAGGGTGGCATCGGCTTTGGCGACCTGGCCAAGGACAAGTTCAACATCCTGGGCACCTTCAGCTTCCAGGAATACGACGTGATCCGCGCGGCGGACCGCGATTTCGCCGCGACCGGCAATCGTCCGGACATCGGCGTTGTCAAGTCTTCGGGCAACACCTTCCCGGCCAACGCCTACAACGCCACGACGGGTGCCTACATCCCCGGTGTCGCCAAGTTCCCGACCTGTGTGCTGCCGGACAGCTTCCCGGGCGGCGCCAACTGCCGCTACGACTACACCAGCAAGATCGACATCGTCCCCGCATCCACACGCATCGGCGGTCTGGTGCGCGGCACGGCCGAGCTGAGCTCCGATCACCAGCTGTTCGCCGAGCTGTCCTACTCCAAGAACGAGATCATTCTGGGCTCGTCGCAAACGCCTTCGAGCACCACGGGCCGCGACGACTACCTGTACCCGGCTGGCGGCAAGTACTACCCCACTGCTGCCGTGGACGCGTCCAGCAGCAAGGGCTATCGCGGTGACCTCGTCATCGCCTGGCGCATGGTGGACGGCGGCCAGCGCCTGACCAGCGTGACCAACAGCATGACCCGCGCCCTCGTGGGTGCTGAGGGCCAGCTCGCAGGCTGGGATTACAAGGTTGGCCTGATGAAGGCCACTTCCAAGGCCAGCGAAGACTTCCTGACTGGGAATTTCTCTGACACGCAACTGGTGCGCGTGCTCAAAACCGGCAACGTGAATCCCTTTGGCCCGAACGACGCGGTCGGTTTGGCCTTGCTGAAGGAAGCCGAACTGCACGGCAACAACCGCGCCTCCAAGACGACGTTGAATGCCTTCGACCTGTCCGCAACGCGCGAACTGTTCGCGATGGCCGGCGGTAACGCCGCCATCGCCGCGGGTCTGGACATCCGCAAGGAAGAGTATCTGGACGGCTACTCCGAAATCGCCGGCTCCGGCGACATCGTGGGTGGTTCGGGCAACGCCGGTAAGGTGCGTGGCGAACGCAAGACCACGGGCATCTACGCCGAGCTGAACCTGCC
>NZ_JBFUMO010000516.1:0-4202 GCF_054049355.1 Roseateles sp. P5_E11
GTCCAATGCCGACCCGGCGCCCGCCATGCCGGCAGACGCCGACGGCAGCGTGCTGTTCGCCCGCGCCACCGGCCGCAGCCTGCGCACCCTGCTGGCCGCCGGGCGGCCGCTGCCGCAGGTGGGCATCGTCGTGCTGGAACCCATCGAGCACCGCGTCGTTCAAGGCGCCGATCCCTTCGACCAGTGCGAGCGCGACCTGGACGCCGAAGCCTTCGAGGATCAGGTGCGCCAGGACGCTACGCGCCCCGTCTTCTATGCCTGGCCCGACGAATGGCTGCCCCTGCCCGCGCCTGGCAACACCTGGCGCAATGCGCTGGCCCATGCCGTCTTCGCCCGCGAGGCCCAGCTGGGCAACAGCCAGAGCATGCCCTGGCATGCCAGCGGCGTGCCGCTGGCGCTGGTGGCCGTCAACACCGCCTGGCAGCCGCTGTTCGCCGATCGCGCCGCCGTCGCTCGCCTGGGTGGCCGGCCGCGCGCCGAGGCCAATGCCAGGCTCGGCGCCGGCACGCGCTTCCTGTGGCAGGCGCGCATCGACCAATTCACCGAGCACCTGACCGAAGCCGCCGCAGCGGGGGATGACACGGTGGCCCTGGGCGACCAGATGCTGACGCTGCCGCCCGCGGGCCTGCTGCCGCGCGACGCCGTCAACGCCCGCGCCGCCCGGCAGGTCTTCTTCCCCTCGACGCTCGACGTGGTTGCCCTGCCAGTGCCGATCGAGCAGCTGGACCTGGTGCTGGAAGCAGCGGCCGGACTCTCACCCATCGACCTCGCCGTGCGGGACAGCGTCTGCGTCTATGTGCCGGTGCCGCAGACCCTGTTCGACCCCAAGCTGCTGCTGACCGAAGTGGCCGACGCCGATCACAAGATCGCCGACGCCATCGAACGCCATGTGGACGACCGCGCCGACTGGCTGCGCCGCCGCCAGCGCCAGCGCAAGCAGCGCGAGGCGCTGAGCATCGCCGCCGAAGGCCCTGACAACACCGACACCGTGCCCGACCCGCAGGACGACCCGCTGCGCGTCGAGGACGAACGCCTGCAGCCCCTGCTGCCCGCGCCAGCCGGCCTGCTGCACCGCTCGGCCAACGTGCGCGGCCTGCACCAGCATTTCCTGGATCACGCCACCGAGACCCTGGCCGTGGGCAAGGGCGATGTGCTCTACGCCTGGGTGCAGCTGGATCGCGAGTTCCCGCCGCGCACGCTGATGCTGCAATGGCAGATCGCCAACAGCTGGGAACACCGCGCCTACTGGGGCGAAAACCTGATCGGCTGGGGCTTGGACGGCACGCCGTCGCGCCTGCAGCAGTCCACCGACCAGCCGCCCGCGGTCCCCACGCCGGGTCGCTGGCACCGGCTCGAGATCCCGGCTGCGGCGCTGGCGCTGGAAGACACGACCATCAGCGGCGTCGCCTTCACGCTCTACGACGGGCAGRCCCTGTTCGGCCCCGTGGGCGTGCTGCGCGACAACGCGGAGACCGTCTGGCTCGACCCGAAGACACGGGACTCGGGCACCCTGCGCGGCGAAGGCGAGTCCTGGGACTTCGTCGACCCGGGCGATGCCGACACAGCCTTCGAGAACGCCTACGACGCCAGCGCCAACGCGAAGGGCGAGCGCGAGTCCGCCGAACTGACCACGCTGCTGGCCGACCCGCTGATCGTCGGCCGCAAGCTCGCCMCCATCACCGGCGACGACAGCAAGCTCGACCCCACCGAGGCCGACGCCATCAAGCGCGGCTTCCAGCCCCTGGCTGCCCTGATCCAGGCGAACGGTCTGCGCCAGACGGTGGCCGACCTGTCCGGCCGCATCGACGAGGCGGACGACGCCGTCAACCTCGGCTACTTGCGCGTGCAGACCGACATGTACCGGCTGCGCCAGACGGTGCTCAAGCAGTCCCAGGCCAGCCGCTTCGCCGTCTCGCCCGCGCTGACCCAGATTGCCGACCTCGACAACGCCAGCGCCACACGCGAGCAGCTCTCGGACTTCTATGGCACGGTCAAGAGCGAGACCCAGCTGAAGCGCCCGGATGGTGCGACCGCGCCGCCGATCTTCCCCATCCGCACGCGCACCGGCGGCGTTGCGCCGGTCCCCATGTCGCGCGGCATCGCCCGGGCGGGCGCGGGCGTCGCCGAAAGCGCGGCGGCGCTGAACGTGACCAGCAATGTGGGCATCGGCAGGAGCGTCGGCGGCTTCATGACACCCGCGCCATCGCCGATCCGGGTCATTGAAACGCCCATCTCGGCCTTTACGCCCGTAGCGCCGCGCATCGGCGGCGTCATTGGTGGCGGAAGCATTGGCGGCATCATCGGCGGCCAGGTCGCGCTCGACCCGCACATCAATCTGGCGGGCCTGGTGCCGCTGGCCCCCGCGGCCACAGCGCCGCCGCCCAGCACCAAGGTCACCGACTCCTCGGCGCTGACCGGCAAGGCCGAGATCCGCACCACCTCCATCGCCTCGCGTCTGGAGCGCCCGCGGGCCATCGAGGCCAAGGACTTCACCGTGGCCACGCGGCTCGAAGTCATCAGCAAGCTCGCTGCGCTTGGCCTGGACCTGGACGAACTGGAGGTGCCCGGCATCGCGCAGAAGCAGACCGTCAACGGCGTGGTCAAGGAGTTCGACCCCGGCGGCCAGCCGCTGCGTGCCGCGCCGATCAAGCTCAGTGCGCTGCGCGTGCGCTTTGCCGACATCAGCTTCGACCCCGACCCGGAAGACAAGGCCCGGGATGAGTCGGCCTACTTCCTCGGCGGCGTGGATCTGTCGGACCACACCATCGCCGTACTGCGTGCCGCCGAAGGCATCGTGCGCAAATACCGCGACGCGTTGGCCCGCTGCCAGAAGTCCCTGGCGGCCATCGACGTGAGCCTGGGCGGGCTCGCCTCACGCCTGGCCCTGGTCGATCGCGAACTGGCCGAGTCGCGCCAGGACGTCGCCACCGCCCGCGCCCTGCTCGCCGAAGACCAGCAGCGCGCGGCCGCGCTCAACGCCTCGCGCGACGCCATCATTGCCGAGCACGTGAAGTTCCTCGCCTTCGCGCGAGCCCGCATCGGCAGCCGCACGGTGGCCCTGCCCTCGCGCCTGCTCGATTCGGCCCTGGAGCCCGACGCCGTGCCCGCGTGCCTGGCCGATCACGACGACCCGCCCGGAGACGTGGCCGCCATGATCGGCATCGTGCGGCAGGCGCCCGTCGACTGGTTCCCGGCCATGCGCGCCCATCTGAGCCTGCTCGACACCCACTTCGTCGCCGACCGCGTGCTCACGGCCCTGCCTCTCACGGCCACGGCCATCACCAGCAGCAGCTTCAGCGCCCTGACCCTGCTCAACGGCCTGGCTGGCAGCGCCAGCCAGCAGGTCGCCTTCAATGCCGTGCGCGCCCAGGCCGAAAGCGTGAGCCTGGCCCGCAGCGAGGCCCTGCCCTTCGCCGGCGTGGCCCTGTCGTCGGCCAGCCTGGGGCTGGTGGGCAAGATCGACCTCATCGCCAGGAGCGCGTCTCTCGCCGACCTGGCCGCCAGCAATGCCGAGCGCAACCTGCTGAACCGCCGCGTGACGGAGGAACTTGCCCGCATCGCCCAGGTGGCCACCTGCCTGCACGCCCGGCTGTCCACGGTACGCGCCGGCATCCGCCTGGACTGGGCCGAGCGCTTCAGCCAGTTCGACACGGTGGGCGACCTGGGCGATCTGTCGACGCTGCCCCACTTCGCCGAGTTGGACCGCGATGACCGCGAAGACATCCGCGACCTGGCGTCCTGGCTGCGCCGCCGCGCGGACGCGAGCCAGCCCCGCGCCGTGGCGCTGATGGCGGCGCTGGTGCGCGTCTGCCTGCTGGCGGCCAGCCACAGCCCGGCCGGCCAGTTGCTCACCGGCCGGCTGGTGCGACCGATTCCCATCCACCCAGGCGTGCGCTTCGAGGTCCAGCCCTCGCTGCCCGACCGGCTGCGCGTGGGCATGAAGGTGCAGCTGATGGACCCGGTGCTGGATGCCTCCCACGGCGTGGCCCGTATCGCCGCCCATGCCGTGGTGGCCGACATCGTGGGTGGCATCGCCCATGTCAGCGTGACCCAGACCGTGCAGGCCGGCTTCACGCCGAGCGCGCGCACGGCGCTGCGGTCCAGCACGAGGCCGTTCTGCGCCACCTCCGCGACATGGTCGGCCGACAGCCGGCCGGCGATGACCCGCATGCCATAGACCTGCAGATAGCCAGGGGTGAAGC
>NZ_JBFUMO010000517.1:0-4193 GCF_054049355.1 Roseateles sp. P5_E11
GTTCAGGTCCACTGCCTTCTCCTTGTCGAGAAAGACGGTCACGGTCTGCGGGAAGAAGATGACGATGGCGACGAGGATGAGCTGCATGAACACCCAGGGGATGGAGCCCATGTAGATGTCGCTGGACAGCACCTTCTTCGGGATCGAGCCGTTCTTGAACAGCGTGTCCGAGATGCCGCGCAGATAGAACAGCGCAAAGCCGAACGGCGGGTGCATGAAGCTGGTCTGCATGTTCACGCACAGCATGACGCCGAACCAGACGAGGTCGATGCCCATCTTCTCGGCCACCGGCCCGAGCAGCGGCAGGATGATGAAGGCGATCTCGAAGAAGTCGAGGAAGAAGGCCAGGAAGAAGATGAACAGGTTGACGACGATCAGGAAGCCGATCTGGCCGCCCGGCAGGTCGCTCAACATGTGCTCGATCCAGCGCCCGCCTTCGACGCCCTGGAACACCAGCGAGAAGGTGCGCGAGCCGATCAGGATGAAGACCACCATGGCCGTGATGCGCATGGTGCCGAGCATGGTGTCCTTGATCAGCGGCCAGTTCAGGCGCTTGTGCAGGCCGGCCAGGATGAAGGCGCCGACCGCACCCATCGCACCGGCCTCGGTCGGCGTGCAGATGGCCGTGTTGATGCCGGGCAGGCCGCCCATGGAGCCGAGCACGGCAAAGATCAGCACGGCCGACGGCACGATGCCGCGCAAACACTTCTTCCACAGTGCCCAGCCTTGCAGCGTGCGCGCTTCCTTGGGAACACCGGGTACGTGGTCCGGCTTCACACGGCTCAGCACGAAGGTGTAGAGCGCAAAGATCAGCACCTGCAGGATGGACGGGCCCCAGGCGCCCTTGTACATGTCGCCCACGGAGCGGCCGAGTTGGTCCGCCAGCACGACCAGTACCAGCGACGGCGGCACCAGCTGCGTGATCGTGCCCGACGCGGCCAGCACGCCGGTCGCGTAGCGCATGTTGTAGCCGTAGCGCATCATGACCGGCAGCGAGATCATCGCCATCGCGATGACCTGGCCCGCGACGGTGCCGGTGATGGCGCCCAGGATGAAGCCGACGATGATGACCGAATAGCCCAGGCCGCCGCGCACCGGGCCGAACAGCTGGCCCATGGAGTCGAGCATGTCCTCCGCGAGGCCGCATTTTTCCAGCAGCGAGCCCATCAGCGTGAAGAAGGGAATGGCCAGCAGCAGGTCGTTGGACAGGATGCCGAAGACGTTCTGCGGCAGCGCGCTCATGAACTCCGGCGGGAACCAGCCCTGGCTCACCGCGAAGAAACCGCAGGCCAGGCCGAGTGCTGCCAGCGAGAACGCGACGGGGAAGCCGATCAGCATGATCACGATCAGCCCCGCGAACATCAGCGGCGGGAAGCTCTCCATCGAGATCATTGCAGGGGCCTCTCGTAGTGGATGTCCATGTCGAACTTGTGCGCGAGCCAGGCCACGCGCTTGATGATTTCGGCCACGCCCTGCAGCGCAACGAGCGCGAAGCCCAGGGGCAGCACCAGCACGGCCGGCCAGCGGATCAGGCCGCCGGCATTGCTCGACACCTCGCCCGAGGTCAGCAGCTTGGTGACATAGCCCATGAGGCCGAGGCTGGCGACCGAGTCACTGGCGCTCATGCCGGTGCTGAGCTTGACGACGAACAGGCCCCAGGACAGCCAGGCCATGTAGCAGATGACCGGCATCAGGAAGACGACGAGGCCGAACAGGTCGACATAGACCTTGCCGTGGCCGGTCAGCCGGCTGTAGACCAGGTCCACACGCACATGCTCGTTGAGTCGGAGCACCTGAGCCGCGCCCAGCATGACGCAGGTGGCGAACAGATACCACTGGATCTCGAGGAAGGAGTTGGAGYTGTAGTCCAGCCCGTAGCGGACGACGGCGTTGGCGGCGCTGATGAAGCAGGACAGCAGCACGGCCCAGGCGGCAATCTTGCCGAAGCGGTCGTTCAGGCTGTCGATGCRCCGCGCAAGGGAGAGCAGGGCGTTCATGGGCTGGGCAGGAGAAAAGCGAAGCGGCCGCCAATGTAGCGACCGCTTGGGGGGCGTCGGCTTCATTCAGCCGTCGTTCAGGGTAAGCCCCGAGGGGGTTCAGCCCAGTTGCTGGGCCTGCATGAACAGGCGAGTCGATCGGGCACCGGAGCGGCAGAAGACCAGCAGCGGCCGCGGTAGTTCGGCCAGCAGATCGGCGAAGGCCGCAATCTCCTCGGGCGACTGATAGCCGCCGGCCACCGGCAGATGGCGGTATTCCAGGCCAGCAGCCTCGGCAGCCGCCTGGATGGCGGCTGACGTCGGCTGGTCGGGGCCGTGCTCGAAATCGGGCCGGTTGTTGACGACGCTCTTGAAGCCCATCGCCGCCGCTTCGGCCATGGCTTCGGGCGTCAGCTGAGGGGCGGCGCAGATGTCGGGGGCGATGGCTTGCATCGGCAGGCTCATGGCGACTCCCTACTTGGCCAACGCGGCCTTGACCGCGGCCGACACTGCACTCATCTCTGCCACGCCGGCGAGTGCGGCCTTGGCAGCCGCCATGACCTTGCCCATGTCGCCCGGGCCGCTCGCGCCCAGCTCAGCCACGATGGCTCCGACCTTCTCAGCCACAGCCTCGGCCGACAGGCGCTCAGGCAGATAAGCCTGCAGCACCGCCAGCTCGGCGGTTTCCTTGGCAACGAGGTCGTCGCGGCCGGCGGCGGCGAACTGACTGATCGAGTCCTTGCGCTGCTTGATCAGCTTGTCGACGATGGCCACCAGGGCCGTGTCGTCCACAACGACGCGCTCGTCCACTTCCTTCTGCTTCACGGCGGCCAGCAGGCCACGGATGGTCAACAGACGATCGGCTTCCTTGGCGCGCATCGCGGCCTTCATGTCTTCGGTGATGCGGTCTTTGAGGCTCATGGCGTAGAGGGTATGAAAAAAACAAAAACCCGCGACAGCGTCCTGTGGCGGGTTTTGGTGTCAACCGGAGCTGTTATGGAAACAGGCTCCGGGTCGCGTCAGCCGATCAGAACAGCTTCTTGGGCAGCTGCATGCTGCGCACACGCTTGTAATGGCGCTTGACGGCGGCTGCCTTCTTGCGCTTGCGCTCGGCGGTGGGCTTCTCGTAGAACTCGCGGGCGCGAAGTTCGGTCAGCAGACCCAGCTTTTCGATGGTGCGCTTGAAGCGACGCAGGGCGACGTCGAACGGCTCGTTTTCCTTGACGCGGATGGTGGTCATTTATTTCCTTCAGATTGCGCTCGGTGTTCGCGGCTGGGATCAGCAGCAGGTTCCGGATTACTGCTTCTCTTGAGTCTTCTTCGAGAAGTGCAGCGAATCGACGCGCAGGTTTGCCAGCAAAGCCAGGGATTGTAGCCAGAAAATCAACGACTTGCCAAGATTCGCTCAAGCTGTTGTGGCGGTGTCCGCCATGGCCCGGGCGCAGGCAGCCGCACTGGCCCACGCCCATTGAAAGTTGTAGCCGCCCAGCCAGCCGGTCACGTCCACGACTTCACCGATGAAATACAGGCCCGGGACGCGCTTGCTCTCGAGCGTTTGCGAACTCAGTTCCTTGGTGCTGACGCCACCGCGCATGACTTCGGCCTTGCGCCAACCCTCGTCGCCGCTGGGCATCAACTGCCAATCGTKCACGCTGCGGCCCAGGCGCTGCAGGTCGGCGTCGCGGCAGTCGGGCAGCGGTTTGGTGGCGTCCAGGTTTGCGCGCTCCAGCCAGACGGCCGCCAGGCGCTGCGGCAGGCGGGACGCAAATTCGTTGCCGAGTTGGCGGCGTGAGGTGGCCTTGGCCTGGACAAGTTCCTTCTCCAGTTGGAGGTCGGGCGCCAGATTGAGCTGCAGCGCCTGATCATCGGCGCGGTAGCTTGAGATCTGCAGGATGGCCGGGCCGCTGAGACCACGATGTGTGAACAGCAGGTCTTCAAGGAACCGCATGCGCGCTTTGCCACTGCCAACGCTGACTTCCACTGGCAACGACAACCCGGCCAGGGCGGCGAAGGGTGCCCAGGCGTCCGCATCGAAGGTCAGAGGCACCAGCGCCGGGCGCGGCTCCACGATRGCGTGCTCGAAGCGCTTGGCCAGTCGCAGGCCCCAGTCGCTGGCGCCGATCTTGGGCACAGGCAGCCCGCCGGTCGCGACGACGACGCGCGGCGCCAGCACCGGACCCTGGCTGGTGTCCAACTCGAAGCCACCTTCGGGCAGCC
>NZ_JBFUMO010000518.1:0-4181 GCF_054049355.1 Roseateles sp. P5_E11
CGCCGCCTCGACGTCAAAACTCAGCAGCTTGAGCCAGTCGCGCAGCCGCCAGTAGCCGATGAAGTCGCCATCACGGGGCAGATAGGGCTCGCCGCGGCGCTTGAGGCGGCCGAGGTTCTGGCGCAGGCCCCAGAGGCTGGCCGGGTTCAGGCCGAAGACGATGAGCCGCCCCTCGGGCCGCAGCACGCGCTCGACTTCGCGCAGCAAGGCGTGGGCGTCGGGCGCCAGCTCCAGCGCGTGCGGCAGCAGCACGAGGTCGAGGCTGGCGCTTTCGAAAGGTAGCGCGTCAAAATCGCAAAGCAGGTCACGACCGGCCAGCCAGCGGTGGGGCATGCGGTTGGTCTGCAGACCGTTCAGTTCGGGCAGGCCGAGTTGTAAGGCGTGAAACCCGAACAAATCGGTCACGGCTGCGTCGACCTGGGCCTGCTCCCAGGCAAGCAGATGGTGCCCGGGCGGGGTTTGCAGCCAGGCTGTCAAATCTATACTCGGCGCTTTATCTGTCATGGGTTGGCGCCATTGACGCTCAGTTTGACGCTCACGCCGCTTCCTGCATTCGACGACAACTACCTCTGGCTGCTGGACAACGGCCGCGAGGCCCTCGTCGTCGACCCCGGCGACGCCGCGCCGGTGGCTGCGGCGCTGGATGCCCGGGGCCTGACGCTGGCGGGCATTCTATTGACCCACCACCATAGCGATCACGTCGGTGGCGTCGACGCACTGCGGCCGCGCCTGCAAGGCCCCATCTACGGCCCCGTCCACGAGGAGCTGCCTGAGCCAGTACAGCGCCTGCATGGCGGCGATGCGGTCGAGTTGCTCGGCCTCAAGTTCGCCGTCATGGACGTGCCGGGCCATACGGCGGGTCACATCGCCTACTTCGCTGCTGACGTCCCTGGCAGCGACCCCCTGCTCTTCTGCGGCGACACCCTCTTCAGCGCCGGCTGTGGCCGCCTCTTCGAAGGCACGCCGGCGCAGATGCATGCCTCGCTGCAATCCCTGGCCGCGCTGCCGTCCGAGACCCGGGTCTGTTGCGCCCATGAATACACCCTGTCCAACCTGCGCTTTGCGCGCGAGGTGGACCCGGCCAACGCGGCGCTGGCGACCTACGCCGCCTGGTGCGAGGCCGAGCGCGCCGCCGGCCGGCCCACGCTGCCCGGCCGCATCGGCAACGAGGTGCGCATCAACCCTTTCCTGCGTTGTACCGAAGCCGCTCTGCGTGAGGCCGCTCGCCGCCACGCCCCCCTCAAACTCCCGGCCGCGCCCAGCCCGGTCGATGTGTTCGCCACCTTGCGCGAATGGAAGAACGGATTCCGATGACCCTGATTCACCGACTCTCTCCCAAGGCGCTCGCGCGCCTTTCTCCGATCCTTTTGGCTGCCCTGCTTGCCGCCTGCGCCACCACCGCTCCGGTCGATCCCGCCAGCCTCGACACCCCGCCTACCCCACTCCCCGTTGCCGCTGAACCTGCCCCCGCGCCGCTGACGCTCGCGGCACCCGCGCCGGTGCGCGCCATCGCGGCCGAGCTGCTCGAGGACAACCTGCGCCCCGGCGAGAAGATCGACCTCGACGCGCCGGATGTGAACGCCGACCTGTGGGCCCGCGTGCGCAAGGGCTTCCAGCTGCAGGACCTGGACGACGACTGGGTGCGCAAGGCCGAGGCCTGGTACACCGCGCGCCCCGACTACGTCGAGCGCATGACGACGCGCGGCAGCCGCTACCTCTTCCACATCCTGGACGAAGTCGAGAAGCGCGGCATGCCTGCCGAGCTGGCCCTGCTGCCCTTCGTGGAGAGCGCCTTCGTCACGCACGCCGTGTCGACGGCCAAGGCTACCGGCATGTGGCAGTTCATGCCCGCCACCGGGCGCGACTTCGATCTCAAGCAGAACATCTTCCGCGACGACCGACGCGACGTGCTGGCCTCCACCCGCGCCGCGCTGGACTACCTCGGCCGCCTGCACAAGCAGTTCGGTGACTGGCATCTGGCGCTGGCGGCCTACAACTGGGGCCAGGGCAATGTGCAGAAGGCGGTGGCGCGCAATCAAAAGCTCGGCCTGCCGACCGACTACGCCAGCCTGAAGATGCCCGATGAAACGCGCTACTACGTGCCCAAGCTGCAGGCGGTGAAGAACATCGTCTTCGCACCCGATCGCTATGCGCTGACGCTGCCGGTGGTGGCCAACCACCCGTATTTCCTGAGCGTGAAGATCGAGCGCGACATCGACGTGGCCCTGGCCGCCCAGCTTGCCGGCATCACGCTGGAAACCTTCCAGCAGTTCAACCCGCAGATGAACAAGCCGGTCATCCTGGCCGCCGCCACGCCCCAGGTGCTGCTGCCTTATGACCAGGCCAGTGCCTTCGCCGAGAACCTGGCCCGCCACAGCGGCCCGCTCGCGAGCTGGACGGCCTGGGTCGTGCCCAAGACCATGAGCCCGGGCGAGGCCGCCAAGCGTGCCGGCACCAGCGAAGCGCTGCTGCGCGACATCAACAAGATTCCGCCCAAGATGCTCGTGAAGGCCGGTTCGACGCTGCTGGTGCCGCGCGGCGAACACATCGTCGCCGACGTGTCCGAGCGCCTGGCTGACACCGCCGCGCTCAACCTCGCGCCCGACGCGCCGCCGCTGCGCCGTGTGACGCACAAGGCCGGCAAGGCTGACACCGTGGCCACCATCGCCGCCCGCTACAAGGTGCGCAGCGAGCAGGTGGCGCAGTGGAACAAGCTGGCCGCCAACGGCCGCCTCAAGCCGGGCCAGGCCGTCGTCGTCTACACCGCCTATTCGCCGGCCAAGGCACCGGTGGCCAAGGCGACGCCCGCCAAGGTCGTGAAGGTGGCCGCCAAGGCGCAGCCCAAGGGCAAGGGCGGCAAGGGCCGCACCGTCGTGGCCGCGGCCACGCCTTGAGCCTTGTTTCAGCGAACGAGGAACAGTGCGACGCAGGCCGCCAGGCCTGCAGCCCACACCAGTGAGCGCAGCGAGGCGCGGTCCGCCACATAGAGGCCAATGAAGGCCAGGCGCGCAGCGACGAATCCCACGGCCAGCGCATCCACGCTGCCCTGCGCGGCCTGGTGCTGATGGGCGACAAAGAGGCCGGCGACGAAGATGGGCAGGGCCTCCCAGCTGTTGGCCTGGGCCGCGTTGGCCCGCGCCTGCCAGCCGTCGAGCTTGGCCAGCCATTCGCGCGGCTGGTTGTTGTCGAAACCGCCATCACGCCTGCGCTTGCCGAAGCCCTTGGACTTGGCCAGGAATGTGCAGCCCAGGGGCAGCAGGCAGGCGACGAGCAGGCAGAGTTGGGCAATCGTCATCCGGGCTTCCTCAGCGTCGATCAGTCAAGGCATGAGCGATGGTGCCCAGGTCCACGTATTCGAGCTCACTGCCCACCGGCACGCCGCGCGCAAGCCGCGTCGACTTGATGCTCCGCGCCCGCAGCGCCTCGGCCAGTACATGGGCCGTGGCCTCGCCCTCGGCGGTGAAGCTGGTGGCGAGGATGACTTCCTCGACACCTTCCTCGCTCGCCCGCGCCAGCAACTCGGCCGCGCCGATCTGGCGCGTGCCGATGCCGTCGAGCGGCGACAGCCGTCCCAGCAGCACGAAGTAGTAGCCGCGGTAGGAAGCGGTGCGCTCCAGCGCGGCCTGGTCGGCCGGCGTCTCGACGACGCACAGCAGCCGCGCGTCGCGGTCGGCGTCCGCGCAGACGCTGCAGATCGGCGTTTCGCTGAAGGTGTGGCAACGCTCGCAATGCTTGATGTGCTCGCCCGCCGCCGTCAGCGCATCGGCAAGGCGCGGCATAGCCAGCCGGTCATGCTGCAGCAGGTGGTAAGCCATGCGCTGGGCCGACTTCTGGCCCACGCCGGGCAGGCGCTTGAGCGCCTCAACAAGCGTATCCAGTGCGTTCAAATCGAAGCCACGTTGTCAGTAAACGATCGCAGCCGCAGGCGCGATCTCATCAAGCGGCAGCCGTGGAACTGGCTTTGCCAGGCCACTGGCTGCGCCCCCTTGAGGGGGAGGCGCGAAGCGCCTCGGGGGTGGGCCATCAAAACGGGAACTTCATGCCGGGGGGCATCGGCATGCCTTGCGTCAGCTTGCCCATCTTCTCGGAGCTGGTCGCCTCGGCGCGGCGGGCTGCGTCGTTGAAGGCGGCGGCGACGAGGTCTTCCAGCATGTCCTTGTCATCGGCCAGCAGGCTGGGGT
>NZ_JBFUMO010000519.1:0-4168 GCF_054049355.1 Roseateles sp. P5_E11
AGGTAGTCCAGCGCGAAGGCGAAGCTGCCCGGCAAGATCTGTTCTGACAGCACCACCGGAAGCAACAGCGCGTGGCGATCACAGGGCTTGTAGCGGGGCATTGCGGGACTCCTGAACGAGTCCGCTCATTTGACGCACTAGGCGTCARGAAATGAATCGGTGGCGACCCGACTTCAGGTTATTTGACAGCCTCAACGTGAAAGCTCAGYGGGCGGCGAAGCCGTCCGCTGGAGCGACCGGTTATGCCGAGCGCCGTTTGTCGAAGCGCCGGTGGCCGCGACAGGGAAAAGCCGCCGAAGTTGAAGCCCGTCGAGGGCTGAGGCGAGCACGCCTGGTGGACTAGCCGCAAGCGCAATGCATGCGGAATCCGATACCTGGGCGCTCGCCACTCGTGACACCGACACGCGCTCGCCCGAACGCGCGGACCGCTCGGTCGCCGACGCAACGAGCCCGCGGCACAAGCAGGGCACAAAGCGCTCGATGGAGTTCAGGCTAGCGTGCTGCATAACGTGTTCTAGGGCGACAGCCACTGCTGCATAAAACCGGAGCAGCCGTTGCAAGTGTTTGATGGGCAATGACTATGCCAATAAAACATCGGCAAAAGCGGCGCGAAGTTACAAGTTCTCCGCCTGATGGCACTGCAGCGAGTTGCCTATGCCATTGCATGACGCCGCACCAACTCTCCTGCCCATTCCGCCACCCTCGCCCTCACCTCCGCCGGCCCCATTGCTTCAGCCTCCGGCGCCAGCGACAACACCAGCCGCGCCGCCTGGTCCACGCTCTCGATGGGCAACTTGACCCTGGCCCAACGCTGCGGCCCCGCCGGCTTCTCGGGCACCGCGGCAGCGACGGCCTGGGCGGCATAGCTGCCCTTCTCGGCCAGCCGCCGGCGGCCCTCGGCGGTGATGCGGATGACGGCGACCTCGGGCCGCAACTCCCTCTCAAAGCGCTGCAGCGAAGCCTGCCACCAAGTCGACAGATCGAAGTCAGCCGGGCGCTCGAAGCTCTCCTCGCCGACGCTGAGCGACTGGATGTTGGCGACCTTCAGCGTCAGCGTGCGCGCCCCGGCCCGTGCGACGGCATACCAACTGCCGCCCTTGAGCACGAGGCCGAGCGGCTCGGCGCGCCAATCCCGTTCGCCCTTCCAGCTCAGATAGCGCAGTTCGACGCGGCGGCACTCCAGCACCGCCTGGGCCAGCGCCGGCAGGTGCGCTGCCGGCTCGCCGCCCTGGTACCAGTCCAGCGGGTCCACATGCAGCCGCGCCTGCAACCGGCCGGCCAGCGCGGCGGACTCGCCCGGCAGCGCCGACTGCAGCTTGAGCCGCAGCCGCTGCGAGGCACCGCCCAGGCCCAGTTCGCTGGCCGCCCCCGGCAGGCCCAGCAGCGGCAGGGCCTGGGCCTCGTCGCCGAGCAGGCCGTTGAGGCGTGTTGCAAAGCCCTCGCGCAGCTTGAAGCCGCCGCTGCGGCCGCGTTCGGCATAGACGGGCACACCGGCGGCGGACAGCTCATCGATGTCGCGCAGGATGGTGCGCACCGACACCTCGAACTCGCGCGCCAGCGCCGGCGCCGTGATCTGCGGGCGCAGCTGCAGCAGGATCAGGATGGAAAGCAGTCGGCTGGCGCGCATGCCTTGGATGATGTTCCGCAAAACATGACGCCGATTGTCATGTCATGCCGTGCAGCATGCGCCACCTCCACTCACTCACGAGATGCGCATGACCGACAACTCCGAACGCCGCCGCCTGCTGCAGGCTGCCGCAGCCCTTGCGCTGACGCCGAGCAGGGCCGCGCCTGCCGAACCCGCCGAACCCCAGCCCGGCCCGGCCATGACGGGCGCCCTGCCCACCGCGCGCACGCCCGGCAAACCCGGCGACTTTGACTTCCTGAGCGGCCGCTGGAAGATCCTCAACCACAGGCGTCGCAATGGTGTCTGGGATGTCTTCGAGGGCGAGGCGACGGTGCACGCCATCCTGGCCGGCGTCTGCAGCGTCGAGGAGCTGCGCATCCCAGCACGGCAGTTCGGCGGCATGGGCCTGCGGCTGCTGGACGTGAAGAAGGCGCAGTGGTCGGACTTCTGGGTCAACGCCGCTTCGGGCGAGCTGGGCGCACAAGGTCTGCCAGGCAGCTTCGAAGGCGGGGCGGGCATCTTCCAGGAGCAGTCCGAGGAAGACGGCAAGACCGTCATCTACCGCAGCGTCTGGGACCGCATCACGCCGACGAGCTGCCGCTGGCAGCAGGCCGCGTCGCGCGATGGCGGGAAGACGTGGTTGATGGACTGGTCGATGGACTGGATACGGGTGGCGTGATCAGTGCGCACGCTCTTCCGCCAGCCGCTTCAGCACGCCGCGGATGCCGGCGCCTTCGCTGATCTGCGGGTTGGAATAGCCGTCGCTCTTGCCCGCCTCCTTCTCCCTCACCTCGATGACCTGGCGTGCCCATGCATGTGCCTCGGTGAAGGACCAGGTCTTGCGCAGCGCCTCCTCGTACATCGCCCGGCCGAAGAAGGTCAGCTCGGAGCGCTTGCCGCAGCCGTAGGAGGTGTGGTCCGCGTCGGCCGCCGTCATCACCAGCGTGCCGTCGCCGGCCAGCGGCGCGATCCAGCTGCCCGAGTAGCAGGCCGACACGGAGATCACGCGCCAGCGCACGCCGGCTTCGTCCAGCCAGCGCTTGAGCAGGTCAGGCGTGACGGGCTCGGTCTTCAGCGGCCAGGTGTCGTTGGCCAGCTTGCCGTCGCGGCCGCCGTGCGAGGTCAGGTGCAGAAAGAGCACGTCCCGGTCGCGGTCCATCACGGCGGCCATGCGGGCGATGGTCTGGCGCAGGTTGGCCGGCGTGCCCCAGGGCAGCGTGTCAGTGGTGGCGCGGTTGGCCACCAGCTCCACCAGACGACCGTCCGCGCCGAAGCGTTCGCGCATGGTCTTGGCAACGGTGGCACTCTCGCGCATGAAGACGTCTTCCGAGGCGTTGGGCGCGTAGGTCGCTGCGTAGACGTTGACCCGGCCCGGCTGCGGTGGTCGCAGGCCCTGCAATGCAACAGCGACGAGCTGCGCTTGCCTGCCTATGGTCTCGTCGGTCAACGGCAACCCGACCTCGGGTTCGGCGTCCGCCTCGGCACTGGCCGCTGGCTCGGCCCACCAGAATGTCGGCGGCGCGAGCCAGCCGTTCAGCATCAGCGGGATAGGGACCAGCAACAGGGCAGCACCACGCGCCAGCCCGGAACCCGCTGCCCGCCACAGCAGCACGAGCTGCGTCAGGCCAGCCCAGCACAAGGGCACCAGCCATGCCGTCAGCTGCAGGCTCAGGGGCCAGCTCTCAAACGGATCGAGCGCGGCTCGCATCCCAAGAAAGACACCGCCGGAAAACAGGCCGAGCATCAGCCCGGCAATGCAAACCAGTGCAAACAGCGTGGCTGGCCTTGGCGTCGCAGGCGCTTGTGCCGAGCGAGACCGCGCCACCACCCAGCACAGCCAGGCCATGATGGCGATGCCCGCCCAGCCCGCAAGGAAGCCTTGCCAGAGCAACATCGGCGCACCTTGCATCATCACGCGCTGAGCAATGAACTGCAGCAGATAGCCCGCCAGGACCGGCGCCGCCACCGTCACCGGCGCGGCCTCCAGGCCCTCCCATCGCGGCGGGAGGAACACCAGCACGCGCGCGCCTTCGCGCATCCATGACGCGCCACCCACTGCGGGTGCACAGTCGTCCAGCGCCGCAGCCGTCAGCAACGGCCCGCCTGCAGGCGCGTCCTGCGCCTGATCTTCTTCATTCATCCACCCGCCCTCCCCTGCCGGCCATCGTCTCTAGCCGATGCGCTCGAAGCGCTGCCGCACGACGCCGTCAACCTCCAGTGTGCCGGTGAACATCTCGTAAGGCCTCACCCACCAGCCGCTGTCGTTGTACAGCGGCCGGTAGACCACCACGACCTCCAGCGTCTCGCTGTGGCGGGCCACATGAAGCACTTCGTATTCGCCGCCCTTGTAGTGACGGTAGCGGCCGGGGGCCAGGTGGGGCAGCGGGGGCAGGTCTGAGCTCATGCCCCCGATTTCACCTCAGTGGTCGACGTACCGACGTTCTTGCGGGCCGAGCGCCGGGCCGCTCCCTAGCCGGCCCGCTCTGGCGATGTGCTTGCGGCTCAATGCCGCAAGCATCGCCGTCCCCTCGGGGGACCGGC
>NZ_JBFUMO010000520.1:0-4153 GCF_054049355.1 Roseateles sp. P5_E11
GGCAATATCCCGTTGGCGACGCTGGAGCTGTTGAAGCAGCAGCCCCTCGTCGCCCAGGCTGTGCCGCTGTCGCTGGGCGACTCCTTCCGCGGCTACCGCATCGCTGGCACGACGCCGGCGTACATCGATCTCTATGGCGGCCAAATGGGGCAGGGCGCGCTCTGGACGAAACCGATGCAGGCCGTTCTCGGCGCCGAAGTCGCGCGCACGAGCGGGCTGAAGCCCGGTGACCGTTTCGCCGGCAGCCACGGCTTGGCCGAGGGCGGCGGYGCGCATGGCGAACATCAGTTCGAGGTCGTCGGCGTGCTGGCCGAATCCGGCAGCGTGCTGGACCGCCTCGTACTGACCGATCTGGCATCGGTGTGGGAGGTGCACGAAGACCACGCCGTCGCACACGACGAGGAGAGCGAAAGGAAGGAGATCACGCTCGCCCTCGTGCGCTACCGCAGCCCGCTGGCCGCCGTCATGCTGCCGCGCTGGGTCAATGCGCAGGACGGCCTGCAATCCGCCGCGCCGGCGCTGGAAACAGCCCGACTGATGCGCCTGGTGGGTGCCGGCACCGAAGTGCTGCGGGGCTTTGGCATCGTGCTGCTCGCGGCGGCGGGGCTGTCGGTCTGGGTCGCGTTGCTGCATGCGGTGCGGGCACGCCAGGGCGATCTTGCGATGCTGCGCATGCTAGGCGCGCCGGCCTCGCGCGTCGCGGCGCTGATCGCGCTGGAGGCCTTGCTGCTCGCCGGCCTCGCCGCCGTGCTGGGGCTGGTGGCTGGGCACGGCCTCGTTGCGCTGCTGGAGCGTCTGCTCGCCGAGCGACAGTCGCTGCGCCTGGGCCAGCTCGGCATGAGCGAAGCCGAATGGCTGGTGCCGCTGCTGGCCGGCGCCCTGGCGCTGCTGGCCGCTGCCTGGCCCGCATGGCGGGCCTATCGGCTGGATGTCACAACCCTGCTGCAAGCTCCGCGCTGAACCCCGACAATCCCGCCATCATGAAGTTCAAGCCCCTTCTCGCCGTCTGTCTTGCCGCTGCTGCGGCGTTCGCCCAAACGCCGCCGGGCATGGGGCAGGGGCCTGGCTATCACGACCCGCGCAGCCCCTTCAAGCCGCTGGAGGAACGCGCCGACATCGTGTCCTGGCATTTGCTGTCCCAAGTCACCGCCAAGGCCGAGAAAAAGAAGATCGTGCCGACCTTCCCGGCCGCCGTGCAGGCGCTGGACCGCAAGACCATCAAGGTGCAGGGCTTCATGATGCCGCTGGAGGCGGGCGACAAGCAGCAGCACTTCCTGCTGTCGTCGGTGCCCACGACCTGCTCCTTTTGCGTACCGGCCGGGCCCGAGGGACTGGTCGAGGTGCGCACCAAGAAGCCGGTGCGTTACACGCTGGAACCCGTCGTCGTTGAGGGCGTGTTCGCCGTGCTCAACGACGACCCTTACGGCCTGTACTACCGCGTCGAGGACGGCAACGCCGTCAATTAGGGCGCCAGCCGTTCGCGCACCCAGCGGTCGGCATCCAGGCTGAAGACCAGCCGGTCGTGCAGCCGCGAGCGCCGCCCCTGCCAAAACTCAAAACGGTCCGGCACGAGGCGATAGCCACCCCAATGCGGCGGCCGGTCCGGGTTCAGGCCCTGCTGAACGGCCGCCTTGGCGGCGTTGGCCACCAGCACAGCACGTGAACTGATGACCCGACTCTGTGGTGAAGCCCAGGCCCCAAGGCGCGAATCCAGCGGCCGGCTCTTGAAGTAGTCGTCCGATTCCTGGGCCGAGGTCTTCTCGACGCGCCCCTCGATGCGCACGACGCGTTCCATCTCCACCCAGTGGAATTGCAAGGCCGCGTAAGGGTTGCCTGCTAACTCTTCACCTTTACGGCTTTCGTAATTGGTGAACCAGACCATGCCGCGTGCATCGCAGCCCTTGAGCAGCACGACGCGCGTCGACGGCCGGTGGTTGGTACCGACCGTGGCAACCGTCATCGCGGTCGGCTCGGACACATCGTGGGCGATGGCCTCATCCATCCAGCGGTTGAAGAGCGCCAGCGGTCCATCCGCAGCTTGCACCTCATCCAGCTCCCCTAGTTCGTAGCTCTTTCGGAAGTCGCTCAACTTGCTCATGGCGGGAGGTCATCAGGCCTGGCGTTAGGCCCGCGTTGGTGCTGCAAAGGGCTCAGTCTAGGCGCAAGGCGCAGCGATGCCGGTGGCATCGCGAGCACTTGCAACAACGACTGAGCCCTTTGCAGCCCAACCCGGAGGGCCGGGGCGAGTTGCGGGGTGATTCGTCGTTACCCGCTCGTTGTGTAGGCCCGCCACACGCCTCGCAGGCGCCTTGCCTCACCCCGCAACTCRCCCCGGCGCGGGCCCAACGCCAGGCCTGACGACCTCCCTACGTATGCAGACCTTCCCTTAAGTGAACGCCCCAGTTTCAAGCGAAGCCTCACTCGGCATGCTTGTGGCACTGCAGCAAACGGCTCAGACCGGCGCTAGGTCAGTGGGTTTTGAAGGACGAATAGCAAATGACAAAGCGACGCCCCGTCGTCGTTGTGCTGGCCGCGGGTCGCGGCTCGCGCTTCCGCGGCTCGGGCCACAAGCTGGAACAGCACCTGGCGGGAACGCCCGGTGGAGATACCTTGCTGGCGCGCACCTTGCGCCATGCGATCGCGACGCAGCTTCCGGTTGTCGTTGTGACGACGGCAGCCCTGGCGCCGGCCGTGCACAAGCTCATCGCGGCGCGCGACGTCGTGACGCTGCCTGAGCGCGATACCCACGGTCGGCCTCAGCCCATCGGCATGGGGCATTCCATCGTCGCTGGCGTCAGCGCCACGGGTGATGCCGACGGCTGGCTCATCCTGCCGGCCGACATGCCGCTTGTGCAGCCGACCACCATCATGGCCGTGGCCGAGGGGCTGGAGCGCTACCCCGTCTGCTATGCCCAGTACCGCGGCATCCAGGGCCATCCGGTCGGCTTTGGCACTGAGCTCTACTCGGAGCTGGTGGCCCTGCAGGGCGATGAGGGCGCGCGGCGCATCGTGGCTCGCTACGCGGCGCAACCCATTCCCGTCGACGACCCCGGCGTGCATGTCGACGTCGACACCGAGGAAGATCTCGCGCGGCTCAGGGGCTGATCAAAGCGGGGCGCACAGCCCGTGCTGCGCCGCCAGGTGGGCCTGGCGCTCCAGTTCCGCGTCGCGGATCCCATGTTCGCGCAAACCCTGAACGGTGCGCAGCAGATAGTCCAGCGTCGTGCCGTAGCGGCCGCTGGCGTGTTGAAAGATGTGCAGCAGCTCCGGCTCATGCAAGGGCCCGGTCCAGTTCGGGCTCTGGCGCGACAGCGTGAAGGCCAGGGCGCGCAGCCGCCCCGCGCCGGTGTCGCAGTTCAGCCAGCGCGGCTCGTAGACGCCGTTGGGCATCTCGCGTTCCCACAAACGCGGCAACACCTCTTCACCGACGGTGCGCGGGATGCGGTAGACCAGCCCGCGGCAACTGCCACCCGAGATCAGCGCCAGCACCAGGCCCGGCTCCTGGGGCGAGCCGCGGTTCACGCGCGAACGCATGCGCAGCACGCGGTGAAAGCCCAACACCCGCGCCGGCAGCGCGTCGGCATACTCGAACTCGGGCCGCCAGATCAATGAGCCATAGGCAAACAGCAGCAGGTCTTCGCCGCTAGCCCGCCATTCGGCGGTCGTGCGCTGCAACAGATGGGCGCTGCGCGCCGGGCCATGGGGAATATGGATTGCCTGTGACGCCATCGCCCCCATCTTGTCATGCCAGAGAGTTGCACGACGTTTCTCAGGTACCCAGCCCGTAACCCGCGCAGCGCTGGAGGCAAGTAATATGGTTACCTAAATTCCCAAGGGCCGGTTACGAGAGCCGCAGGAGACCCGCATGCACGACACACTCATTCAAGTTACAGACCGCATCCGCGAACGCAGCGCCAAGCTGCGTGGCGACTATCTCGCCCGCATCGCCAAGCTCGGCGGCCGCCAGCGCGGTTTCGAGCGCATGGGCTGCGCCAACGTCGCCCACGCCGTGGCGGCCATGCCGTCCAACGACAAGCTGCGCATCGTCGCCGAGAAAGCCCCCCACCTCGGGGTCGTCACGGCCTACAACGACATGCTGTCGGCCCACCAGCCCTACGAGGGCTACCCGGAGCAGATCCGAGCCGAGGCGCAC
>NZ_JBFUMO010000521.1:0-4150 GCF_054049355.1 Roseateles sp. P5_E11
AAGCCGCAGTGCGGACCGAGCCGAAAGTTCTGGCCCTCTACGCCGTGGCCGAACGGGACCGGCCGAACCACATACGCGTCTTCGAGATCTATGCAGACGAAGAAGCTTACGCACAGCACATCCAGACCGCGCACTTCAGAAAGTTCTTTGAATCGACCTCGCCCATGGTGGTGTCTCGCCGCCTGATCGACACGGTGCCGGTTGTGCTCGGAGCCAAGCCATAGCGCGAAGCGCGTTGGTGGCGCTGCCGAACGGATGGAGCGTTGCACGGCACGTTTCGTCGTGCCCCATCGACGGCCTGTCGGCGCCCTGCCACCGACTGTCGCAGCATGATGGCGGAGCCGGCAGGCCATCGCGAGGATGCGGCCTTCTTCACGCGTCCCAAGGCAGACCGATGAACTCTCTACGMCACCGCTTTCTCGCTTGCGCGCTCGCTGGCGTCGCCATGGCCGCCCACGCGGCGGAGCCCTCGCCGGCCGAGGCCGATCTCAGCGCCACGATCGCCGTGCTCGACACCGCGGCCTTTGAGGCCTTCAACCATTGCGAGGCACCCGGCCAGCTCGACAAATACGCGAGCTTCTTCGACCCTGCCGTGGAGTTCTATCACGACCTCGGCGGCGTCACGTGGACGCGCGACGTGATGATCGCGCAGACCCGGGCCCATGTCTGCGGCAAGTTCCAGCGCGAACTGGTGCCGGGCACGCTGAAGGTGTGGCCGATCAAGGGCTTCGGTGCGCTGGCCCGCGGCGAGCATCGCTTCTGCCACTACAAGCCGGGCGGCACGACGCATCCCTGCGAGGGCCGCGCCGAGTTCACCATGCTGTGGCGCCAGCAGGGCAATGCCTGGACGATCACGCGCGCCTTCAGCTACGGGCACGGGTCGAACTGACGCGACGCCCGCGACCGCCTCGCGTCACGCTAAATGTTGGTGCTCGACGGGATGCGGCTCGGCAGGAGGTGTTCATACGGCCGCGTGCGCGCCAGGTTGCGCTGCCGGATGGTGTTCTCGACGCCGGCCAGCGCGCTGCGAAAGCGCTCCAGCGGGCCGCCGGGCCGGGTGATGGCGGGGTCGAGCAGCACCGGCGGATACGGGGGTGCGTTGTCGCGGTATTCGCCCAGCATGCGGTAGTACACGCCGCCGAGGATGTGGAACAGCAGGATCTGCTCCTGCGCCGCGAGCCGGCTGGGCAGCATCTGCGACCAGGTGGCCTCGCTCTGCCCCACCGTGCCGGCAGGCGCCCACGCGCCGCCCATGCCGGCGTAGAACGGGGCGTAGGTCATCAACGAGGACTGCGGGAAGTTGACGGCCGCGTGCTGGGCGCTGGCATTGAAGATGATGGCCGTCACCACCAAGGCGAGCTGGCTGCGCGTGGTGATGGGCCGGAAGCCCTTGACCTTGCCACTCACGGCCAGCTCGCTGGCCCAGGCCTTGAGTTCGTAGTCGCTCGTCACGTCGGCGTCGCTGGCGTAGTACACGGCGAGGTATTCGCTCACCCATTGCTGGATGGCATTCCAGACCAGCAGCGCGTCGTCGCGGTAGGGGTAGTCCGGCAGCCGACCGGCGTCATCCACGCCGCGTGCGCGCAGATCGTTCGGCAGCATGTTGTCGTAGAAGTCGAAGGCCAGGCGATCACGGCCGCATTCGCGCTGCAGCGTCTCGATGGGCGCGGCCAGGATGGTGTCGCCCGTGGTGAGCGGCCCCATGATGACCAGCGCGGCCGCATCGTTGATGAACAGCGTGCCCTCGAGGTGGGGCGCGAGCAGCCGGTTCAGCGGGTGCACGACCGCGAGCTGGCGCTGCGTGGCCATCGCGAAGGCCTCGGACATCAGGTGCGTTCGGCCCAGGTGCACGAACATCTCGTGATAGTTGAAGTCGGCCACCTGCACCGCGGTCTTGGCCGACTGCCACGCCCAGTAGGCGTTGGCGTTGGCCGGATCGGTGGCCCGCAGCACCAGGGGGCTGAGGGCCGGGTCCTGCCCGCACTGGATGGCGACCGGCACCAGCGAGCGGCCGGCCTGGGGGCGCGCGAACAGCGCGATGGGCGCATAGCCGTAGCCGGCGCCCGTCAGCGGCTTGTTCACCGGGCCGGCCGGCGCCATGCCGCCCAGGCTTTCATAGTCCAGCAGGTAGAGCCGGCCACTGCCGGCGGCGTCGAGCAGGCCGTCGTTGTTGCCCTCACCACCCATCGCCTGGCGGTATTGCGCATCGCTCAGCGGGAACTTGGCCGGCAGCGCAGCCACCTGCCGGATCAGCATGGGGTTGGGCCCGCCCACACGCATGTACGCGAAGGTGTCGTCGTCATGCAGCAGGCTCGCTATCGCTGGCTTGTCCAGCGTCACGAACAGCGCGTCGTACTGCGCCACCGTCTTGGGCTGGGGCGCCGTGGTGACCTGCACGGTGAGCTGGTAGTGGATCTGCCGGAGCTGCGTCGCGATGTCGCCCACGGCCGCCGTGAGGTTGGTCAGCAGCGTGAGCACGGCCGCGGGCAGGCTCAGCACGCCAGCGTTGGCAGCTGAGACGCCGTCGAAGCTCGCCTGCGCGGCCGCGAGCCGGCTCCTCAAGCCATCCAGCGTCTGCAGGCTGCTGGCAGCGAGCCCGCTGGGCGCCATCGAGGCCGCCAGATTGGTGACCGCTTCCACTGCCAGCGCCGACGTCTTGAGCTGATGTTCYAGCGTCGGCAGCTCGCCCGCCGGCACCACGGCCGCCATCGGCACGCCGGCGAGGTTGAGGTGGGATTCTGTCCAGAGATACAGCGCCTGCTGGCTGACGAGCTGGAGCCGGCGGGCCGCCGCGCTGAGCAGGTCCGCCTTCTGCGGCAGCGTGGGCTTGGGAACGGGCAGCGCCGCCGATGCTGGTGAAGGCGTGCCGCCAATCAGGCTCAGGCCGCCCGCCGAGGCGGACCATTGGAGGATGTCTCTGCGTTTCATTGGATTTATCCGGAAGCCGGTGCGCCCATGAGCCTAGCCAGGAAACGGGCCGCACGAGGGGCCGTACACATCATTTCGTGCAACCGGGCGTCACGCACAGCGTTTCGCAGCGGCCTCCTACATACGCCGCCCAACCACGGAACCAAACTTGCCGCATAGCAACTGCCGGTGCGGTGCCCCATGAGATTCGTCTTCGACTCCCTCCTCGGCGGCATCCTGGCAACGGTCGTCGCGGGTGCCGCATGCGCTCAACCCGCCGCGCCACTGCCGGCGTCTGCACCGGCTTCGGCGCCCATGACCGCAGCCTCAAGACAGGTTCCGACCCGCAACGCGGCCATCACGGCGTCCGAGAACGCCAAGGAGCCTGGCAACCAGCGCCCCGAGGAACGGGTGATTCCGCAGATCTCCATCCCGCTCAGGAACAAGAACGTCATGCCCCTCGCTGCCATTCCCGCATCGGCGCCTGTCGGCAGCGTGCCCGGTCGTGTGAACGAGGGCGCAGCGCGGTGCGTGGCCATCAGCAGCRCAAGTGAGAAGGCTGCCTGCGAGCGTGGGTTGGCGGCATCGGGGCCGATGAATTCCGAGCGCTGACGCTCAAGCCGCCACCGCGGACGGCCTGCGCGCCATGCCCTTCCACCGGCACAGCAACAGCACCGCGGCCAGGTCAACCACCACGGCGAAGACGCTCGCCTCCGGTCCAAAGGCGCCGCCGCTGAGCCATTGCGGCCGGTCGAGCAGTTGGGGGTGCAGCCATCCGGCCTGGGCCAGGCCACTCACATCCAAGCCCAGCACCGAGCCTTGCATCCAGTTCCAGCCGAAGTGGATGCCGATGGGCAGGGCGAGGCTGCGGGTGCGCAGCCAGGCCAGACCGAGCAGCAGGGCGCCCAGCGCGTTGTCCAGCGTCGCCGTCGCGACCGTGATGCCGTCCATGCCTGGGTTGCCCAGGTGGGYGACGGCGAAGAGCGCGGCCATCAGCGCCAGCGCCCAGCGCGCCCCCAGGCCCTCCACCATGCGCTGCAGCACGAAGCCGCGGAACAGCAGCTCCTCCAGCACGGCCACACACAGGAATACCCAGGCGCCATAAGCCAGCGCCGCGAGGCTGCGCGCCGGGTCCAGCTCGAAGCGCACGCCGCCCGCGAGCAAGATCAACGCCGTGACCGCCGCCATCTGCGCGGCCCCGAAAGCCACGCCCAACAGCAACTGCCGCCCCCACGACCCATCC
>NZ_JBFUMO010000522.1:0-4114 GCF_054049355.1 Roseateles sp. P5_E11
TCTCAGCACCCTGCGCCGCCATGCCGTCGCGCGCAGCTTGTTCACGCCCACCACCCTGGTCAAGGCCGTCGAGAAGCTCGGTGGCTTTGTGCAGGCCGACCCGCTGCGCGCCCCAGCCAGGGCGCAGGACCTGACGCTGCGCCACCGCGTCAAGGACTACCGCGCCGGCGACCTGGAGCGCCGCTACCCGCGCCTGCCGCTGCAGGAAGACTTCTTCATCAACTACGGCTTCGTCACGCCCGAGCTGCGCGCGCTGATGCACCCGCGCACGACGCGTCGTGTGTGGGACAAGCCGCGCTGGAAGCTCGCCAACGCCGTGCTGGCCGAGGTCGAGCGCCTGGGCGAGGCCCATCCCGCCGAGGTCGACGCGGCGCTGGGCCACGGACCGGTGAAGAACTGGTTTGGCGGTAACAGCCGGCTGTCCACCGAGCTGCTGGATGGCCTGCACTACCGCGGCCATCTCGACGTCGTGCGGCGCGACAGCGGCACGCGCGTCTACCGACTCGGTCCGACCTGGGAAGCCCACCCCGACCCGCAGACGGCCATGGACGCGCTGGCCGATGTGCTGGTGCAGAAATACGCCCCCCTGCCGGCCGGCAGCCTGTCCCAGCTCATCCGCATGCTGTTCCACGGCGCCCACCAGTGGCGCGAGCTGGCGCCGGCGACGATCGCCCGCGCGAAGGAACGCCTGGCGCACACGCACATCGGCGGCGTGGATTGGTACTGGCCGGCGAATGAAGACCCGACACGCGGCTGGCGCATCCCCTCGCAGGTGCGACTGCTCGCGCCCTTCGATCCTGTCGTCTGGGACCGCCGCCGTTTCGAGCTGCTGTGGGGCTGGGCCTACCGCTTCGAGGCCTACACGCCAGCGGCCAAGAGGGTGCGCGGCCACTACGCACTGCCGCTGCTGTGGCGCGACCAGGTCGTCGGCTGGGCCAATGCCAGCGTGAAGGGCGGGCGACTGAAAGTGGACTGCGGCTATGTGGCCGGCCGCGCACCCCGCGACGCGGCCTTCAAACCAGCGCTGGAGGTGGAGCGGACGCGGCTGGCGGAGTTCTTGGGGGTCGAGGCCGGCTGATGCGAAGGACGGGTGCTTGACGGGGCGGCTAGCGGCCAGCAACTGACGGTCCCATGTCACGGAAAGCCTCTTCACCAGCAAGTCAGCCTGCAAATGGCGAGGATCGGGCTCTGACCACATAGGTTAACGGCCTTCGTTGACGACCATCAGCCACGAAGACGTCAGGTCCGACAGTGACCACGGTCGGCCGCAAGCTGGCGAAGGTGAGCACAGAGCTGCCTTGGCAGCATTGATTCGACTGAAGGACTCGAGCAGTTCCAGCGGCTCCAGCCAGACGCGATGCTAGAGTGCCTCGCCCCGTCTCCAGCCCCGGAAGTGTCCGCTCCGATACCCCAGCCGTCCAAGCCGCCGAAGAGCCGTCGTCACAAGTTGCCCACGCTTGCTGACGTCGCGCGAGAAGCGGGGGTTTCTAGTGCGGCGGCGTCCTCCGCGCTCAGCGGTGCGAAGGGTTCGACGCGCGTGTCGGTCGAGACGCGTGAACGGGTCCTCGCGGCGGCGGCGCGCTTGAGCTACCGGCCCAACGCGACCGCGCGTGCGCTGACGTTTCAACGCACCAATGCCATCGGCTTCGTCGCCAACATTGCCAATGAGGAGCCCAACCTCTATTTCCTGGAAATTTTCAACGGCGTCGTGCGGGGCGCGACGCAAGCCCAACAGAGCACATCCATCTTTCCGCTCGGCGGCTGGGAAGAAGCGCCCAAGCGCATCCCTGCGTTGTGCGACGGACGCGTCGACGGGCTCGTCGTGCTGGCGCGTCAGCTGGAAGATGACAGCACGACTTGGCTGCCACCGCATACGCCCATGGTCACGATCCACGCTGGCCCGCTATTGCAGGCCCAGGTGAACGTCGAGGCCGACGATGAAGCAGGCGGCTATGCCATTGCACGCCACATGCTCGAGCTTGGCTATCGCCGGATCCTCTGCATGGGTGGTCCGGTGAACGTCAAGGGCGCGGACGTCCGTGTCGATGGCTTCCTGCGCGCCCATGCCGAAGCCGCAGTGGAAGTTGCATCCGACCATCTGATCCGCACGTGGTTCACCGCCGAAGGGGGTAGGCAGGCCATGCGGGAATGGCTGCAACGGCACCGCGGTCAGCCGTTGCCCGAGGCCGTCTGTTGTGGCAGCGACGACATCGCCTTCGGCTCCATCGAGGCGCTGCAGAGCTGCGGGTTGAGCGTTCCTCGGGACATCTCCATTGCAGGCTTCGATGACACCTTGATGGCCCGCGCACTGGGCATGACGACCGTGCGCCAGCCCCTGSTTGAGATAGGTCGTCGTGCGGTCGAGGCCCTGATGCAGCTGATCGAGGCGCAGCGCCGTGGCGAGGCCTACGAGGGCCCTCGCGACATCGTCCTGCCCGTCGAGATCGTCCACAGGCGGACCTTGCCAGGACCGCGGAGCGAGCCGCTGACCATCCCTTGACACGTGCGGAGGTGGCTAGGTTTTCCCCTAGTCAGCTTAACTGGTCGACCAATTTAAGATGCGCGTGCGGCGTGGCCGCACCTTTTTTGAACAGCTGATTAATCGGTTAATTAAGAATTGGTCAACCGATTAGTCAATCCGCAAAAGCAACGAGAGCCGTATGTTCCTGGGCCAGGACGAACACAACAATTTCTCCGAAGGAGTGCTGGCCTGCGCGTTAGTAGGCACGCTCGCCGACGCGCGCGACAGGGCAGCAACCTTCGGCGCTCGACGCTGCCGGGAATCTGCCGGCGGACGCGTGGTCCGACGGTTGTGCTTGGCGCCGAACGGCGGAAGGCGTGCGTTTCCATCTACGCGGTATGACCAAAAGCGTTCTGTTGGACGGTCCGGACCTGGTGCGCGTGGCGGCCTATCTTGTCGTGTCGCCCACCATCCAGCCGAGCCTGGCGGTGGTGGCGAGGCCAAAGCGTGCCGGCCGATTGCTGCCTGCAACTGATTGAACTGAGAGTGATCCGGAAATGAAAACAAAGCACACAACACACAAGACGCTGTTCCACAGCTGGGCAATGATGGCCGTCGCGGCGCTGACCCTGTTCCTTGGCGCGGCAGGCAATAGCTGGGCACAAAAGGCTGAAGGCCTGGCCCTCACCCCGCCCATGGGCTGGAACAGCTGGAACAAATTTGCCTGCGATATCGACGAACGCCTGATCCGCGAGACCGCCGATGCCATGGTCAAGTCAGGCATGAAGGACGCCGGCTACCAGTACGTGAACATTGACGATTGCTGGCAAGGCCAGCGCGACGCCGAGGGCAACATCCAGCCCGACGCCAAGCGCTTCCCATCCGGCATGAAAGCGCTGGCGGACTATGTCCATGGCCAGGGACTCAAGCTGGGTATCTACTCGGATGCCGGCGATGCCACCTGCGGCGGCCGTCCCGGCAGCCGCGGCCACGAATATCAGGATGCGCTGGTCTATGCGCGCTGGGGCATCGACTACGTCAAGTACGACTGGTGCAACACCCCAGGCATGAGCGCCGAACCGGCCTACACCACGATGCGCGACGCGATCGCCAAGACGGGCCGTCCGATGGTGTTCAGCATTTGCGAATGGGGCATGAGCAAGCCGTGGGAGTGGGCCGGCAAGGTCGGGCATCTGTGGCGCACCACGCCCGACATCTACAACTGCTTCGACTGCCAGTTCAATCCCGGTTTCTCGACGGGTCTGGGCGTGCTGCGCATCCTCGACAAGCACGCTGACGCCAACCTGCGCAACTTCGCAGGGCCCGGCCACTGGAACGATATGGACATGCTCGAAGTGGGCAATGGCATGAGCGAGGATGAAGACCGCGCCCATCTGTCGATCTGGGCCATGCTGGCCTCGCCCCTCATCCTGGGCAACGACCTGCGTTCCATGTCCGAGTCGACCCGCCGCATCCTGACCAACCCCGGCGTGATCGCGGTGAGCCAGGACAAGCTGGGTGTGCAGGCGCTCCGCGTTCTGGTCGACGGCCCACTGGAGTTCTATGCCAAGCCGCTCGACGGCGGGGATTGGGCACTGATGTTCCTGAACCGCTCCAACCAGCCTGCCGACGTTCACCATGACTGGAAGAAGC